>JAWKKE010000005.1:0-137500 GCA_041393415.1 Thermoleophilia bacterium
TGCGGCTGTTGCGCGCGACGCGCGCCCGCGACCGTGCCGAGTGTCTGGCGTGCTCCGTCGCCGACTCCTGCGGCGGCGAGTGCTGGGTGCAGGCCCACTACGCAGCGCGAGTCCGTGGGAGGCCCGCCGGCTACACCGCGCCGTTTCCTTACTGCGAATTCGTGCGCCCGCTGCTCGAAGAACTCACCACGACGGCGACGGCCGTGGCCGCAGCCAATCGAGGCGCTGCCGACGCCGGCGGCGGCCAATCCTCTGCCGGCGCCGCCGCTTACTCCCTGTTCGACTGTATCTGAGGATGCTAGCCGCGCGGGCGTGACCCGCGCACCACACCGGCCGTCAGCTGGCGTCGCCGAGACAGTAGAACCAGCCGTCGCGCGAGCCGACATAGATGCAGCCGTTCCAGATGATCGGCGTCGACTCGATGCCGTCGCCGGCGACGTACTGGTCGCGCTCTTTGATGGTCACCGTCCAGTACTTGCCATCGTTGTTGGCGCTGGGCAGCGCACCCTCATCGCCCTGCTGCGCCTCGGCATATGCTATGTCGTAGAGGTGCACGCGCATGTCGTAGCCGGCGCAGACGATCGTGTCCGCAAGCAGGAGCGGCGTAGTGATGGCGCCGGCGTTCCAGAACTGGCCGATCTCGACGGGCGTCGCCAGACCGGACTCAAGATTGGGTCCCTTCACCTTCTTGTCGGCGAGCGTGTCCTGCGAGATCACGTGCATGTAGCCGTCGAGGCTGTTGAAGGCGGCAAGGGCCGGGCGAGAGCCGTCGAGGTTGTAGTCGTCGTTGACGGCGCACGACCCGATCACGCCGCCCTTCCACTCCCCAACCTTGCGGTCCGGAGTCGGCAGATACCACTCCGTCGCCTCATCCGCCGGCTTGCTCGGATCGAGGCAGAGCACGCCACCCTTCCCTTTGATGTACTCCTTCTCCACAGAGACGAGGAGCTTGTTGCGCCGTGTCGGCACAGCGGTGCCGTCCATGTCGCTACCGACGAAGTAGTCCCACTCGACGGCGAGATCGCTGCGCCGGAGGCCGTAGACATGGCCGGCGCCCGAGCTGATGTAGAGCCGATCGCCGAGGGCGGCGACCGACGCCTCGAGGACGAGGTTGCCCTCGTGCGAAGCGGCGCGCTCGTCGCCCAGCAGCTCCGCCTGAGCGAGGATGGCGGGCTTCTGGTAGCCGAGCCACGATTCGGTCGTGAACGGATCGAGCGCGTACATGATGCCGCTCTCGACGCCGATGTACTGGCGGCCGTCGAGGAAGATGCCGCTGCCGTCGCAGTCGCGGCTGTAGCACTCGGTCTGCGGCACTGGCAGTCGCCAGAGCTCGTGGCCGCTGCCGAAGGTGAGCGCGCGGTACGGAGCCACGCGCGCGTCGACCAGCTTGTAGGGGTAGCCACGGCGCGAGCCCGCGAGGACGATGTACTTGTCGTCCTCGCCGCTCGGGTGCGGATTGGCGAACACGCTCGGGCTGCCCTTAATGATGTCGTCGAACTTGTACTTCCACACGACCTCGCCGCTGACCGCGTCGATCTTGCGCAGGTTGTAGTCGTAAGCGGGGACGATGAGGTACGGCACGCCGCCGTCGACGACGAGACTCGGTTGACCGGTCCAGCCGCTGCCGCGCCACTCGCCGGCGGGGTCGTCGTCGTACTTGCCCGAGCTCCAGCCGCTGCCGAGCCGGACCTTCCAGAGCAGATCGAGGCTCTTGGGCGCCGGCCCCAGCCCGTAGAAGCGCCGCGAGTAGTTGCCCAGAAAGGTGCCGATCTTGACGCCGTCGCCTTCCAACGCAACCACAGGCGCCGGCGACACGGCGGGGAAGGCGGCCGCGGCGGATGTTTCGCCGCCGCAGGCGCAGGCGGCGGCGCGCCAGATAATCAACGCCGCCAGAACGATGAGAAGGAGCAGCGCAACACCACGCCGCCGCCGTACCTGACTGCGGCGTTCCGCGGATCGGCGCGCCGGGCGCCGGGGGATGCCATTAGAGGTCGCGATGGGCGAACAATACTACGCGCGGAGCCGCGTTGCCCATCGCGCGCGACCTCCGCTTCCTCCACGCGGCCACGCGCCGGTCGAAGCAACCACGTCGGCGAGCGCTACACGTCCCGGCAACGGCGGCGCCGTTCGGTCGTTCTCGATACGATGGACAGCGCATCCATAGAGACGACGCGGGAGGAATTCATGGCGACCGACCTCGAGCTGCTTCGTGACCTCTGCGCCGCACCCGCGCCGACCGGCTTCGAGGCGCCGGCCCAGGAGATCGTCCGCCGGCGCCTCTCCGCCCTCGGCGCCGTCCAGGGCGACCCGCTCGGCAACCTCTGGGGCGACGTTGTCACCGAAGGATCACCGCACGTCGTCGTCACCGCGCACAGCGACCAGATCGGTTTGATCGTCACCTACGTGGACGAGCACGGCTACGTCTCCTTTGCCGGTGTCGGCGGCATCGACGCACAACTCCTCCCCGGTCGCCATCTCATCGTTCACGGACCCAACGGCCCTGTGCACGGCGTCGTGGGCCGCAAGCCGTCGCATAAGATGACGAAGGAGGAGCGCGCCAGAGCGCCAGAGCTCAGCGATCAGTGGCTCGACCTCGGTGCCGCCACGCGCGAGGAAGCACAAGCTCTTGTGCAGGTCGGCGATCCCATCACCTTCCCCGCCCAGTGGGTGCCGCTGATCAACGAGCGCTACGCCTCGCCGGCCTTCGACAACCGGGCCGGCGTCTACGTCTGCGTACGCGCCCTCGAACATTACGCCGCGGCGCCGGCGGCAGCGCGCTTCACGGCGCTCACCACGGTGCACGAAGAGACGACGTTCATGGGCGCCCGCGCCATGTCACGCCGCTGGCAGCCGGACGTCGTCATCGTCGTCGACGTCGACTTCGCCAGCGATGACCCAGGACTCGACGCCAAGAAGCTCGGCGGCGAGGTCAAGCTCGGCGCCGGCCCGGTGATTCACCGCGGCGCCGGCAGCAATCACGCCCTCGTCGAACTGGCGCGCGAAGTCGCCGCCGCCGAGAACATCGCGGTGCAGATCAAGGCGGCGCCCGGCGCCACGAGCACTGACGCGGAGGAGTTCATGGCCAGTGGGCAGGCGGCCACGCTGTCACTGAGCCTGCCCGTGCGCAACATGCACTCGGCGGCCGAGGTGATGCAGCCGAGCGACGCGGAAGCGGGAGCGCTTCTCGCCGCCGGTGTCGTGCGCCGACTGGCCCAAGGCTGGGCGCGCGAACGCTTCGTCCCACGCGCCTGAGCGCCGCTTCAACGCAACACACGGTTCGCGACCTCGAGCATGCGCGCCGGAAGATCCCGGTAGGCGCGCACCGGAAAGACGTCGCCGTGGCCGGCGTCGGCCAGGCGCCGGCACAACTCGGGGTTCATCTTGTAGTCCTCGGTGAGCAGCACAAACAGCCGCGGGAAGCGGTACGCGTGCGGCAAGGGATCGCGTCCGGCGGTCACAACACCGTCGGTGATCAGTAGGCCGCTGCGCCGCGGGTTGCGGCCGCGCTCCAGCTCGGCGGCGCCGCGCTCGAGCCCCGCGGCGATGTTGGTGTAGCCGTGTACCGGTTGATCGAGCATGCGCCGCACCACCTCGATCGGCGCGTCGGCGACCTCGAGAGGAGTAAGCGTGCGGGCGCTGTCGGCGAAGCTGACCAGCGCCAGATCCTCGGGTCGAAGCTTGAGCGCCAGCACCGCCGCGGCAACCGCCGCGATGGCCATGTTCTCGCCCGACATCGAGAGCGAGGCGTCGACCATGAGCACCACCTGGTGACGGCGCTCCTCGCGCCGCCGCGCCCACCAGTCGCCGATCTCCGGATACGGCTTGCCGAGCTGATGCTCGATCGTCGCTTCCACATCCAGCTCACCGGTATGCGCCTCACGCCATGGTTCGCGCACGACGTGCGTGGCGCCGCGCAGCGGACCGAGGAGGCGCGCGGCGCGAGCCAGAACCTCCCGCGCCGCCAAACGCTCCGCATACAGACGTAACTCCGAGGAGCCGAGGCGACGGTCGCTGCGCGTGAGGTTGATGGCGACCGTCCAGCCGTCCAGCGCCTCGCCGGCGACACCGAAGCGCGCCGCCAGACTCTCGCGGGCAGCGGCGCCGTCGAGCCTTGGGGCGGGATCGTCGGCAGGCTGGTAGAAGCCTCGGACCTCGACACGCCCCGCGTGCCGAAGCGGCTCGCCGGCAGCTCCGAACCGCTCCCCGGCGAGAGGCTCTAGGCTTTTGGGCGCATCCCCTCCGTGGCCGGCGCCAGCGCCACATCCGGATCTTCGCCACGCTCGACGACCAGTGCAAAGACGTCGTCGAGCGCCCTACCGAACTCTGCGTCGATATCGTCTCGCAGCTCGACGCGTGTGGCCAGCGCCGCCCCGGCAGCGCGCCGCAGGACGGCCGGCGTGACGCCGCCGCAGGCGTCGCCCTGCGCCGCCCAGAGCCGCTCCGCCAGCGCGACGGTGGCGATCGCCCCGCGCACCGACGCGCCCTTGCGAAAGCGCGGGTGCACGCGCGTGGCGCGCGTAAGGCGTACGGCCATACCAGCGAGTTGCGCATCGTCCGTGGCCGTCTCCAGCATCACGATCTGCATCTCTTCGGCCGCCGATTGGTATCCGAGCGGGAGATGCTCGAAGCGATCACGAAGCGCCTCCGAGAGGTGCCCGGTGGCCACGTACTCCACGGGATTCTGTGTGGCCACCACCTGAAACCCCTGCGCCGCCCGCACTTCGCCGATGTGCGGCACTTGCAGCAGACGCTCGTCGAGCGCCGGCAGAACGACGTTCTGCACCGACTCGGGCATGCGATTGAGCTCGTTGATGAAGAGCACACCGCCCTCGCGCATGGCCTGCACCAGCGGCCCCGGGCAAAAGGACGTCTCGCCGTACCCCTGTTGGAGGACGAGCGGCGGGTCGAACCAGCCGGTGAGCTTGGATTCCGTGTAACGGTCGTCGCCGTCGACCCGGTACGTGCGCCGGCCAAGATGCTGGCACACGGCGAGAGCGACGGTCGTCTTGCCCACACCGACCGGCCCTTCGAGCAAGAGATGCCGTCCTGCGTCGAGCACGGCCAGCGCGAGAGCCAGCTCGTCGGCGCGGCCGACGATCCCGTGCTCGCGCTGAATCCTCTCAATCGGCGTCACCGACGTCCTCCCCATTCACCGCTCCAGTCTAGCAGCCGAGCAGCGGGCCACGACGGCCAGACCGAGCAACACGCAGTTGACGCCGGAGGCAGATGCGCCCGGCGCTGCCGCGACACAACTCGCAGCTCAGCGGCGAAGTCGGCCGTCGGTCCTCGCGGCGTGCGACCGCCCACGGCACTGCACTCGCCGCCGGCGACGGCGAGGCCCGCTAGTCGGCCTTGACGACCAGCACCGGCAGCGTAGAAGCCTTCACGACCGCCTCGGCCACCGACCCCAGAGCCAGACGGCTCAGTCCGGTGCGTCCGGTGTCGCCGACGACGATGAGCTCCGCGTCCTCACGCTTGGCGGCGTCGATAATGCACCGCGCGACGCCGCCGCGAGTGATCTCGAGCTGCGCCTCGACGCCGTTCAGCTCGGCCAGCCGCTGCGCAATGACCAGCGCCCGCAGCGCCGGATCGAGGCGCGCGTACTGCGCATCGCTGATCGGCAACTCGGGCACCCTGAGCTCGTCGATGCCGACGTCGACGTGCACGACATGCAGGCGCGCACCACTGATCTTGGCGATGAGCACCGCGTGTTGTGTGGCGCGCACCGCCGGCTCGGAGCCGTCGGTTGCCGTCAGCACGACCTTCAGCGTCGAGCTCACCACCCCGAGATCACTTAACTGCACCGTGGCCGCCGCACCCGTGACGACCGGTGTGATCATCGGCTCCCCCCTCCCTCGACGACTCCCCTCACGATCCTACCGCCGCCACGCACAAACGCCAACGATGCCGTTAGGAGAAATGCTGCACCAGCCACTCCGCCGGCAAGCGGAAGGCAGCATAGATGATCGTCAGCGCATGCCGCAGACTGTGCGTAGTGACGAAGGCGTACCCGAGCGCGACGTAGAGAAAGGTCGCCGGGTAGCCGAGCCAGCGCCAGTACCGCTCGAACCACACTTCATGCGGAAGGCCGGCCTTCTTGCGCGCCTTACGGCGCGCCTTCGACCAGCGTTCGTAGCGCGCCACGACGACCAAGCCAGTGCCGTGATAGAGACCCCACACGGTCCAGTTGAGGCTCACGTAGTGCCACAGACCCATGGTGAGCATGCTGGCGTAAAGGCCCACCCACACGCGACGCGTGAGCCCGAAGACCGGAAAGTAGACGTTGTTACGGCACCAGCTCGAAAGTGAGATGTGCCAGCTTCGCCAGAAATCCCCCAAGTTCTGCTGCCAGAACGGGTAGTGGAAGTTCTCCATGATGCGAAAGCCGAAGAGAGCCGAGAAGCCGATGGCGAGGTCGGTGTAAGCGGACAGGTCGAAGTAGGCGCGCACGAAGACGATGATGCAGTAGGCGAGCGGCCAGAGAGGGTTGACGTCTGTCCAGTCGAAGGCCGGCTTGCCGATCGCCGTCATGATCTGGCCACAGTAGATCGCGATCACGAAGTCGACCACGAAGACCTTCTTGAAGTAGCCCAGAGCGATGCGCCGCAGGCCGACGTAGAAGAGTTCGCGATCGAACGTCAGGCTCCGCTTGGAGTAGAACCCCTGGTACGTCTCGAGCGGACCGGCGGGGAATGTCGGAATGAACATGACGAAGGTGAGCAGGCGCAGGAGCGAGTGTTCCTGGATGACACCGCGCAAACAGTCGAAGACATACTGCAGCACGCGGAAGACGAAGTAGCTGAGGCCGAGCGGCATGATGAAGTAGCGCACGATGACGTCGTCGCTCTCCCAAACCACCATGAGCGCCTGCTGCCCATACTTGCCCACGGCGATCGCAACCACGCCGACCGCGACGACGAAGAGCACCGCGCGGCCACCACTGATGCGCTTGTCCGTCCACATCTGCACGAGCTGGTGAGCCCCGAAGATGAGCGCCAAGGCGATGGCCGCGAAAGCCGGGTGCAGGAGGCCCAGGATCGCCACCGACAAGGCGAGAAGAAAAGCCAGGCGGAATCTCTCATCGCGCAACACCACCCAGAAGGCGAGCAACGCGACGATGACAACGGGGACGACGTAGGGCGTGAAGAAGATCTTCATTGAGCCGCGGCGTCCTCATTCATGAGACGCACGAGCTCCTGCGCGAGTCGGTGCTGCCACACCTCTCGCCCCGGCTCGACGAGATGCGAGAGATCGTAGAAGGACGAGCTGGGTAGACTGAGCTCGTTGTTGAAGTCCACGTACGCAGCATCGTAGCGCAACGCCAGCTCGTGCACCGGTCCCTGGTACTTCTCCTGTGCCACATCGAAGCGGCCATTCACGATCGCCTCGTTCAGCGGCAACTCGACCAGAACGACGTGGAGCTCGCGCTCTTGGGCGCGTGCCAGCAGCGCCTCGAGGATCTGCAGGTTGTCGTCGAGGTTGAGCGCATAGACCGGGTAGCGCTGTTGGAGCCATTTGTTGACGAGCTCCTCTTTACGCTCGTCGCTGCGCACTTTGTCGGCACGGTAGACATGCGGCTGATAGGTATGCCTAAGACTTCCGCCGCCGAGCAACGCCTCCAGCTTGCGGTTCGACAGATCGGTGAGATAGGCAAGCGAACCCGGGATTATCGTGGCCGCGTCGCGCTCCGAGACATCCCACTGATCCACAACGAACTCCTGCAACGCGGGACTCTTGAGGAGGAACTCACGTCCCTCCACTTGGTTGACGTTCTCCTCCTTGCTCGGAGTGAAGCGACCGAGGTTGACACCCACGAGGACCCACGCCGGCGTATTCGGCACGTTGTCGATCACCGCGAGGCTCTCGGCGAAATTCTGGTTGTTCGAGCCGAGATCGTAGGCGGTGATCTGCGGTCCGCCGAGCTCCGCGACGTCGGCGGCAAGCCCTTGACCGCTGACGATGGCCTCGCGCGCAGCGGACCCGCCGAGAAGGTAGATCGCCGGGCCCTCCGGCGGCGTCTGCTTGGCGTGACCCACGGTCCAGGAGACATACGTAAAGGAGTCGCGAGCAGTGCGCAAGCACCACTCCAGCGAGGCCATAGTCCACTGACCGCTGGTGAAGAACGCCTCCAGCGACGAGAGCGCCGGCACAAGCAGGAGTGCGGCGAGCACAAGGATGAGGGGATTCTTGGCCCGCAGACCGCGGCTGAAGCTCGTCACGTCGTCCCTCTGCTAGCCCAGTTCCTCGGCAAGAAGCGCCAGGAGTTCGCGGCGTTGCGCCTTGCCCGATCCGGTGCGCGGGATCGCCGGCACAGAGAGCACGCGACTCGGCAGCGCCGACGGCGGCAGCACAGCACGGAGCTCGCGCAGCACCTTCGAGGGCTTGAACGTTGCCGGGTCGAGCGGCGCAACGAAGGCTACGGGGACGTGGCCCGCAAGATCGTCGGCCACGGCGAGCACAGCCACGTCGGCGAAACGTCCGAGTCCCTGCAACGCCTGCTGTACCTGGACGGTGCTGACCTTCTCGCCGCCACGCTTGATGATGTCGTCGTTGCGGCCCTCTACCCAGACGAACCCGTCGGCGTCGACGGAGCCGAAGTCGCCGGTGCGAAAGCCATGCTCGCCCAAGGCCGCGGCGGTGACCTCCGCCGCGTCCAGGTACTCGCGCATGAGCAGCGAGCCGGCCACATAGAGCTCGCCGGACTCGCCGGGCGCGACGGCACAGCCGTCGGAATGCCGCGGTATCACCGTCATGTCGGCGATCGGACGCCCGACCGAGCCCACGCGACGCGCGAGCTCCTCGGGCGGCATGATGCAGAGCCGGCCGCTCACCTCCGTGAGCCCATACATGTTGTAGAGGCGCACGCCGGGCAACACGCGGGCGAACTTCTCGATGACAGCGACAGGGAGGTGGTCGCCGCTGCTGACCCAGAAGCGCAACTCGTGCGCCTGGGGCTCCTCCAGCGGCTCCACAACACGGACGAGATGGGCAGGCGCGCCGCCGAAACCGCTGCAGCCCAGGCGCGCCATCTCGTCCAAGAGGCCGGCGCCGAAGTAGAAGCCGAGGTGACCGGCGATGCTGCCACCGCCGGCGAGCAGCGTCAAGAAGTGGCAGATGCCGCTCGTGAAGTACGGCGGCGTATTGACGAAGATCCGGTCGTCGGCACCCACGCCGAGTTCCTGGGCGACGTAGCCCGCGTTGGCGGCCACCGCCCACGCCGTCTGGCAAGCCCCCTTGGGCACACCGGTCGTGCCGGATGTGAACATGATCATCGCCAGCTCGTCGCCCTGAGTGTGCGCCCACACGTCGTCGCCGGCCGCATGCCCGGCCGGGTCGTTCTCGCCGACGGCGAGCTCGGTCGACGTCACTCCGCTGACCATGCCCTCGGCGTCCCGAGTCACGACCAGCTCGCAACCGCGGAGCGCGGGACACGCCCCGGAGGCGGCGACTACGACCGCCGCCGGCGCCGCCTTCTCGACCAACCAGGTCACGGCAGAAGCAGGCAGGCTCGTGTTGAGCGGGATCACCACACCGCCCGCGAGCCATGCGCCGAGCATCGCGACGAAGAACTCGTCGTACTCGTCGAGGAAGAGTGCTACCCGGGCGCCGCGCGCGCAGCCGGCACGGCGTATGCCCGTCGCCACCGCCTCGGCTCGCCTCAAGACGTCGGCGTAGCCGTACTCGTGGCCGCCGGTGAGCAGCAGCGGACTCTGCGGCTGCACGGCCGCCCAGTGCCGCAGGCGCGCCGCGGTGTCGGTCATCACCGTAAGGGCCCCTACGCCCGTCGCCTCCCGCGCCTGTGCCTCTGCCGGCTCCGGCGCGGCCGCGCGTTCAGAAGCCGACATAGCGGAACTCCGTGAGCTTGCTGCCGACGATCACGGCGACGGCAATCGCGAGGAAGAGGAGAAACCAGAGGGCAACCTGAAGCGCGAGGCCGAGGATGTAGGGCACCCACTGCAGCGGCCCGGGACCGCTCTCGCCGTTCGGCGCCGCTATTGCTTCCTCGCGCGCATCCCGTGCCGCGCTTGCCTCACGCATTGCCCGCCTTCTTGCGTGCAACATAGGCAAGCATGTGACCCACCGTATCGAGATTCTCGAAGACGATGTCCATAGGCTTGACGCGGATGGCGAAGGTCTCCTCGAGAAAAGCGATCAGGGCGGTGAGATTCATCGAATCAAGCAGCTGACTGCGGAAGAGTGAGGTGTCGACGTCGACCTCGTCCTCCTCCAAGTCGGCCTCGTCGCGGATGAACTCCAGGATTGTCTCGGCGTCACTCATGGCGTCTGCCTCCCTCGTTCGCGTCCCCGTTTCACGCCGGCCGCATGCCGGAGGTGTAGGAGAAGATCATCGGGTTGACGAATCCGCTGGCCTCGATGCCGGCTTGCAGCAGCTTGGCCAGAGTGAAGACTCGCTCGGCGGTCTGAAAGCCCTGCTCGAGGCCCCACTCGTCGCTCAGGATGTGACCCAGGGCAAGCCCAGCCGTAGGCGCCGAACTGGCAGGTGGCGTCACCGTTGCCGACGACGAGGCAGCCGTTGCGCACGAACGGCAACCAGCTGGAGATGATCGTCGTCTCGGCGCCACCGGAACGGCGGCCGGCGATCGCCATCACGCCGACGGGGCGATTGGCGAGCCGGAAGTCCTGGTGGCGCAGGATGCGAGTACGCATGATGAACTTGGCGAAGAGATCTGAGGGCAAGCCGAAATAGACCGGGGTTGCGACGAGGAGACCGTCGGCGGCGACCATCGCCTCGAGGATCTCGTCGACATCGTCCTCGTCGTGACGGACGCAGGGGATAAAGCGCCCGTCCTTGGTCTTACCGCAGACGTTGCAGGCCTTGCAGGGCTCGATGTGGTGCTCGCGCAAGTGAATGACGCGGTGCTCGGCCTCTCCGGGTAGCGGGCGTCCAAGCGGGCAAAGGACTCCTCGAGAAGCAGGCCGCTGTTGCTGCCGTCGCGGGGGCTACAGTCGAGGCCTAGGAGTCGTACTGTCATGCTTCGCGCTCCTCTGTCGGGGTGGGCGGGTGGGGCATAACAAGCCTCGACACCGTGCGGCGCTCTATACTACACGATAGCCAAGGCAGGCTTCGGAGCCGCAATGACCGCACCTTCTCTCCCGCCGAAACGCCGCCGGTCAAGATTCGTCGGCGCCATAGTCCTACTCCTTGTGATCGCGGGCGCCACGGCGGCGCTGGTGACCACGGGACGCCGCACCACCGACGCGCCCGCGGCGGCCAACGCGGACAAGACGAAGTCCGAGGCCACCTCTACCGCTGCCGGCTCCAGCAGCGCCGACGATGCCGTCAAGAGCTGGCGCGACGTAGGCCTCGACCGTACGCTCAAGGCCGACCTCGTCAAGAAGCTCGACGAGGCGCCTGAGCTGGTTGTGCTCGGTGGGTCGCGAGCGCAACGCTTTCGGCCGGAGCGTATCGCCAAGATCACCGGCTTGAGCGCCTTCAACTTCGCCGTACACAACTGCCGGCCAGAGGATGCCTATGCGATCTCTCGCTACCTCTACGATCGCGCCCCCAACGTCAATCTCCATTGCTTCTTCGCCGTCCAGGCGACCACATTCAGCGATGTCACCATGCAGCCGGCGCTCCTCTACGATCCACGCTTCGTGCGCTACTTCCCCGCCTCACTGGTGAAGGCGCAGAAGAAGGCCAACGAGCCGCTCAAGCCACAGCGCGTCCCGGAACGCAACAAGTTCAGCGCCCGTGGCGAGCTCCTCTTCAACGTGTACGACACTCGTTCACTGGAACGCGTGCTCCCGCAGTACATCAAGCGCATGACTCCCAAGGCGGCATCCACCGGCGAGGTCAAGCAGACGCGTGCACACAAGTACTTCGAGAAGCTCCTCAAGCTGTACAACGACCACGGCGTGACGCCGGCAATCGTCATCATGCCGTACCATCCCGATGTGCTGGCGGCCTTTCGCGCGGTCGGTTGGGAAGTGAAGCAGGATCGCCTCAAGGCCTACCTGGCAGAGACGCAGAAGAAGTACGACTTCGTGGTCCTCGACTACACCGAGATTGAGAGTTTCGGCGGCAACCCCGACTGGTTCTACGACGGCGCCCACATCACACGCGCCAACTCCAACCTGCTCTTCGAGCAAGCGGTGCGCGACGCGCCGCAGTGCTTCCGGTAGCAGCCCGCAACGCCGATCCGGCCGCGCTTCTGCGTCTACTTGAACGCTGCCGGCGCCTCGGCCATCGTCACATCGAGAATGCGCCGCGCCAGCGAGCGCTTGACGTGAAAGCCGTCGTAGTAGGCGTCGGGGTCGCCCTCCACGGCACGCAGATCGCTGAAATCGAGGACGATACAGCCGTAGCGCTTCTCCATCCGGCGCAGGTAGGCCATGACCTCGGCATGCCGCTCCTCCCAGCCCGCGTCGCGCACGGCGCGCAGCAGACGAGGGTGCAGCGGCATGAGCACGATGACCGGCCGTGTGCCGAGCTGCTGCGCAAGCTTCAGCGTCTTCTCGAAGTACTTCGTCGAGCGCGGGTCGAGCGCCGCCGTGGTCGTCGCGTAGCGCTTGAGCGCGAGATTGATCGACCACTTGAGGGCGCGATCGAGCGTGCGACCGCCGGCCTCCAGATCGTCGTAGCGGTTGTGAAGGACTACACCGTCCGGGCCGAACGTCGTGAGGCGCAGATCATTACCCTTGGGCGCCTCGGCCGCCGTGTGCGGCAGCTTGGCCGCGGCGGCCGCGATCATCTCCTCCGGGAACCAGCGCGAGAGACGCTCATCCTGCACGATACCGGCCGAAAGACCCTGCTCACGAAACGCCTCGACGTGCGCGAACCACACGATCCGCGGCCGCACGTTGGGTGCCGACTCATGGAGGTAGTTGAGAAACGCCCACGCGTCCTCCGGCCGGCCATTCTGGAAGGCGAGGTTGAAGCCGCGCAGCCCGGTCTTCTTCTCGATGTAGCTCGGCTCGAAGCGCGTCGCCCGCGAGCCGCCGAAGATGAGCAGTTGCGGCGGCTGCTCGAGTGCCTCCAGCAGTTCCATCTTCTCGGCCCGATCGGTAGGTACATAGATCGGGCCGTCGTCCACCGCCGCCACCGCATCGGCCTGGCGCGAGCGCACGACGCCGGCAGCAACGAGTGCAGCGGCCAGCACGACGACCAGCGCGCCGACGGCGACGATCCAGCGTCTCGACAGCTTCACACCGCTCGCACCCTTCACGCCGGCCGCATGCCGGAGGTGTAGGAGAAGATCATCGGGTTGACGAATCCGCTGGCCTCGATGCCGGCTTGCAGCAGCTTGGCCAGAGTGAAGACTCGCTCGGCGGTCTGAAAGCCCTGCTCGAGGCCCCACTCGTCGCTCAGGATGTGACCCCGGGGGCCGGCCCAGCCGTAGGCGCCGAACTGGCAGGTGGCGTCACCGTTGCCGACGACGAGGCAGCCGTTGCGCACGAACGGCAACCAGCTGGAGATGATCGTCGTCTCGGCGCCACCGGAACGGCGGCCGGCGATCGCCATCACGCCGACGGGGCGATTGGCGAGCCGGAAGTCCTGGTGGCGCAGGATGCGAGTACGCATGATGAACTTGGCGAAGAGATCTGAGGGCAAGCCGAAATAGACCGGGGTTGCGACGAGGAGACCGTCGGCGGCGACCATCGCCTCGAGGATCTCGTCGACATCGTCCTCGTCGTGACGGACGCAGGGGATAAAGCGCCCGTCCTTGGTCTTACCGCAGACGTTGCAGGCCTTGCAGGGCTCGATGTGGTGCTCGCGCAAGTGAATGACGCGGTGCTCGGCCTCTCCCGGGTAGCGGGCGTCCAAGCGGGCAAAGGACTCCTCGAGAAGCAGGCCGCTGTTGCTGCCGTCGCGGGGGCTACAGTCGAGGCCTAGGAGTCGTACTGTCATGCTTCGCGCTCCTCTGTCGGGGTGGGCGGGTGGGGCATGCGAGGGGCGATCAAGATATCCGTCTGTCAGGCGATGGTGCCGAAGGTGGGAATTGAACCCACACCCCGCGTGAACGGGACCGGATTTTGAGTCCGGCGCGTCTGCCAGTTCCGCCACTTCGGCATCGCTTGCACGTTCCGTTGATTCTACCCTACGTCCGGCGTCGGCGCGCAGGGTGTGCGCGCCAGAAGCTCGACCACCCAGCGCAAAGCGTGTGCGCGCACGTCGAGCACTTCGAAACCTGCCGCGCGCACCAAGCCAACCGTGTCACGATCGAGGCGGCAGCCGCCGGCCGCCGCGGCCCAAGCCGGCGCTGCCAACCGCTGCAGCCAGCGACCGGGCTGCCATAGCACGTGCACGTGCTCCAACATCAGCAGACGCCCGCCGGGAATGAGCACGCGGCGCGCCTCGGCAAGGACAAGCGCCGGATCGGCGACGCTGCAGAAGGCAAAGCTGAAGACGACCGTGTCGAAAGAGGCGGCGGGGAACGGCAGCGCCTCCGCCGCCCCCTGCACCAGCACGACGGGCACCCGCGCGGCGGCGGCGCGCGGCCGCGAACGCGCCGCCATCGCGAGACTCGGCTCCAGGGCCGTCACGACGGCGCCGGGACCGTACCAACCTAGCTGGCTGCCTGTCCCGGCGCCGATTTCGAGCACGCGTCCGCCCGCGCGTCGGCCGAGGCGACGGCGCCACGCGCTCAGCACGGCGCGTTCAACCGGCCACATCAGCATGTCGTACACGAGCGCGTGTCCGCCCGGCGGGGTTGTCATCTGTCGCGGCTTCACCCAGAATCACTTGCGTCTCGGCGCCTCCCGGGTACTATCCCCGGGCTGGCGCGATTTAGGCGAGCGGGCGCCTCATCGCATCACTCTGCGCCCGCCGCGTCTTCGTGTGGATCGGGCTGGGAGGTAGCCGATCAAGAAGACCCTGCGAAATATCGCTGTCTTCGGCTTGCTGGTCGCGGCGCTGTACCTCCTTCTCCCCCGTCTCGTCGACACGCAGCAGACCCTGCAGCTCCTCCAACAGGCCAACTACTGGCTCCTGGCGCTCGCCGTCATCCTCGAGGCGCTGGCGATCGTCGCCTACGCCAACCTCACGCGGTTCATTCTCGCCGTCCTAGCCGTCAAGCTTCGTCTCTTCGAGGTGCTGTCGATCACGCTCAGCAGCCTGGCCGTCAGCCACGTGCTCTCGGCCGGCGGCGTCGGCGGCTGGGTCGTCACCTACAACGCTCTGATGAAGCGCAAGGTGCCGCACGGCCTCATCTTCGTCGCGATTGCGGCACAGCAGTTCTTCAACTACATCGTGCTCTGGTTCGTCTTCGCGCTCGCGCTCATCTACCTGGTGGTGGCGCGCCACGAGTCGATCGCCTCATACGTCGGCGGCATCATCCTCATCGCCCTGCTGCTGTGGCTCACGGCGTACGGCATCTACCTCTATAGACGCCCAACGCGCCTCCGCCGCCGCGTCGGCCAGATCGCCACCCTCATCAATCGCATCACGCGTCGCGAGACGATCCAGGAACGACACCTCGACGGCTGGATGGACAACCTCTTCGCCGGCATGCGCCGCATGACTTCGCACCGCGGCGCCTTCCGCAAAGCCACGGTGTTCGCCTGCGGCTTCTGGCTCTTCGACATGCTCTGCCTCTTCGTGACCTTCATGGCCTTCGGCCATGGCATCGGATTGAGCACCGTGGCGATCGCCTTCGTCGTCGCCTACGCCATCGGGACACTGGCGCCGACCCCGGGTGGGCTAGGCGCCGTCGAGGGTTTGCTCATCGCCCTTTTCGTGAGCTTCGGCGTGCCGTCGGCGACCGCCGTCACAGTCGTCCTCGTCTACCGTCTCATCAACTTCTGGCTGCCGATCATCCCTGGATTGATCGCGTACGTGCTCGTCCGCCCCGGCCGCAAGCCAATCGCTGAGGGCGAGGTGGAGCTCGCAGCCGAGGAAGTCTGCGGCGTCACCACACCGACCAACGCGGCGGGCCTCCGCGAGACGCCGCCGGCAAGCACGGAGTCGAGCTCACCGCGGCCGCGCGACGCACGCACGAGCAATGAGACGAGCGACGGCAACAGCCACGCGCGTCGCAACGGCTCAAACGGCCGCCGCGCAGCGCTCCCCGGCGGCAACGGCTGGCGGCGTCGGCTGAGCTTACGCGGGGCGCACAAGGACGACGCCGCCAGCACGCGGACGACGACAGAGCCGCCTCAGGATGACGACGACTTCTTCAACGAGTAGATCCGGATGACAGGGCCGTGCTCGCCGGCGGCAGGGGCGAACTCGCGCACCAGCTCCGCTTCGGCGTCGAGTTGCCGGTAGAAGGCGACGATCTCGGGGTACACCGACGGGGCGCGCAGCACACGATCGTAGACCGTCGAGGTGACGATCACGTATTCGACGCGGTTCTCATGTAGCCAGGCGAGGGAGTGCGTCGGTTCGGGCACCCCCGGCCCGGGCAGCTTCAGCTCAAGCAACTCGTAGGCAGGCGGCACGTCTGCGGGCGGATAGGCGGCGACGGCCGCCAGCGAGACGAGCGGAGGACCGTAGTTCTCGCTCGCGATCACGCTCCCCGCCGAGATGTTCGCCTCGACCCACTCCTTGGCGACCAAGCGCGTGTCGACGCCGGAGAGGCCGCGGTCGAAGGCGAGGGCCGCGCTCAGCGGAGCGTACAGCGCGGCCGCCACCACCACGGCGGCGAGGAGCGCGGCGGCGGGCGCCAAGCGCGGCCGCCGCGCCCCCACTCGCCGCACCGCCTCAACGCAGAAGCGACCTGCGAGCAGCGCCACGAGCGGCAAGATCGGCAGCAGATACCGGTCGGCGAGTGCGTTCCAGGTACTGACGTAGAGGAAGTAGACGACGACGTACGGCGCCAGCATCAAGTCCAGCGTCGTGCGCCGCCAGAGAGCCCACACCACTGCGGCCAGGCAGAGAACGAGAAGCAGCACGCCAAGCGTGCCCTCGAGGTTGGTGGCGAGGTTGTACCAGAAGCCGTTGCCGACGTTCTCGTAGCCGAGCCAACCGCGATCCTGGATGCGGTTCTGCCTGATGAAGTCGCTGACGAAATGCGGCGCGTCGAGCAACACAAAGGGCGAGCCGACGAGAAAGGCGACGAACATCGGCAGATACAGCCGCAAGACAAGTAGGCGAAGCCACGCCGCCGCCCTGCCGCCACCGGCGGCCACACGAGCCGCGACGTCGGCGCGACTCGCGACCACGGCGGCGACGGTCGCCGGCAGCAAGAGCATGCCGAGATTGTACTTCGTCGACGTTGCGAGCCCAGCGGCGGCCGCTCCCGCGACCAGCCAGCGGCGGCCGCGTCCTTGCGCCGCCCCGGCCAGAAGCACGAGCGCCAGCAAGGCAATGGCGGTCGCCGTCACATCGGTGACCGCCATGTGTGAGTAACTCACGTGCAATGGCAGCACGGCGAGGATGAGCGCCCCGAGAAGTCCGGCCGCGCGCCCGTAGGTGTCGCGGCCGAGCCGGTACACGAGATACACGGAAGCCGTGCCGAAGGCGGCCGACACGAGCCGCCCGAGCAGGTAGAACGGCCCCGGATCGACGAGGAAGGCCGCCTCCGTGAGCGGGTTCGCGCCGCGCGCCAGCCACACGACCGGCGTCGCCAGCAAGTCGACCGCCGCCAGAAGGTAGAAGAAGAACGACGGATAGAGGAAGAACTGCGGATTGACATGACCCTGGGCGGCGCGGAAGCCCATCGGCACGACCACAGTCTCGTCGATGTTGATGAGACTGTACGGCAGTCCCCAGGCGATACCCACGAGGCGCAGAAGCGCCGCGCCAATCAGAATGACGACGAGGAGCACCGCCGCGACGCTGCCGCGACGCTGCCGCAGCCGCGTCGCCAGGTTGGTCATGCTGGGCGCGGCTGCAGCTCCACGGTCGCGCCCTCGCTTGCCGCCTCGCGGAAGCAGCTCACATCACCGGTATGACAGGCGGGTCCGGCCGGCACCACACTCAGGAGGACTGTGTCGTGATCGCAGTCGAGGCTCGCGCGCAGCACGCGCTGAACGTTGCCGCTGCTGCCGCCCTTGTGCCAGAGCACCTTTCGGCTGCGACTCCAGAAGTGCGCCTCACCGGTCTGCAGGGTGGCCGCCATGGCTTCGGGGTTCGCCCAGGCGACCATGAGAACCTCGCCGGTCTGCGAGTCTTGCACGACGCAGGGCACCAGGCCGTTGCCGTCGTACTTCACTGCCTTGAGAAAGTTGTCGTGATCCATCATTGCGCCCTCCGGTGCCTGTCGTCGTACGTCAGGAAGCCTCGAGGAGCTCCCGAACGATGGCCACGCCGGCGCTCGTGCCAATACGAGCAGCGCCGGCGTTGATCATGAGTTCGACGTCGCGCACCGTCCGGATTCCCCCGGAGGCCTTGACGCCGATGTCTTCGCCGAGGCAATCGCGCAGGAGCGCCACGTCCTGCACCGTTGCCCCCCTGGGGCCGCAGCCCGTTGACGTCTTCACGAAGTCTACGCCGGCCTGTTCGCAGATCCTACAGGTGAGCTTCTTGAGCGCGGTCGTGAGGTAGCACGTCTCGATGATCGCCTTCACGGTCACGTTGCCGCGCCCCGAGTTCACCGAGCGCATGCGCGCCGCGCGCACCACAGAGGCGAGGTCGTCACGCACCTGGCCGAACTGACCGGAGAACAACGCCGGGATGTTGATGACGACATCGATCTCGTCTGCGCCGCTGGCGACCGCATCTTCGGCGGCCGCCATCTTGGCGCGAGCCGTGTCGGCACCGTACGGAAACGAGATGACGGAACAGACTTTGACGTCCGCAGCCTTGAGCAGGCTGTCGCACCGTGCCACGAAGTACGGGAAGACGCACACAGCCGCGAAGTGGTGCTCGATCGCTTCGCGGCAGAGCCGATCGATATCGGCGGCCGTCGCCGTGGGCGTCAGCAGCGTGTGGTCGATGGTCTTCGCCAGATCCTCAGCGTGCACGAGCGGGGGCCTCTTTCTACGTCCGGGGGCGACCTCGCGGGAGTATAGCAAACCCCTCCACGGCGAGGCCGCCGCGGCCACAACGCGAACGAGAGAGAGCAGGTCTCGAGTGGTCGCTCTACCTAGAGGAGGTGATCGACGTAGCGGTCGTCGCGACGCCAGCGCTTGCGCACTTTGACGCGCAGGCTGAGAAAGACCTGCACGCCGAGGAGACTCTCTATCTCGCGGCGGGCGCCGCTGCCGATGGCCTTGACGACTTGGCCGCCCTTGCCCACACAGATGGCCTTCTGCGACTCGGACTCGACGATGATCTGCGCCTGGATCTCGATGAGCGGCCGGTCCTCGCGCTCCTCGAGGTCGACGACCTCAACGGCGACCGCGTGCGGCACCTCTTCACGCGTGCGCACGAGCACCTGCTCGCGGATGAGCTCGGCAACGAGCAACTCGATCGGCTGATCGCTGCTCTGGTCTTCGGGGAAGTAGCGAGGGCCGGCCGGCATGGCGTCGCTGAGCCGGCCCAAGACGTCCTCAAGACCGCGCCCACGGAGCGCCGAGACGACGAGCATCTCACGCTCGCCGACGATGGCGCGCGCCTCGGCGAGGCGCTCCGCCAGGCGCGCCTCGTCGACGAGATCGGCCTTGTTGAGGACGAAGACGGCGGGCACGTCGGCGGCGGCGACCGCCTCCAGAATGTAGCGGTCGCCGCCGCCGAAGCTCTCCGTCACGTTCAACACCACCAAAGCGGCGTCGACCTCGCCGAGCGCGTCGTCGACGGCCGTCTGCATGCGCCGCGTGAGCGAGTCGAAAGGCCTCTGGAAGCCGGGCAGATCGAGCAGAACAACTTGCACGCCCTCGCGATTGACGACGCCGGTGATGCGCCGCCTCGTGGTCTGCGGGTGGTCGCTGACAATGCTCACCTTGCGTCCCACCAGAGCGTTGACGAGCGTCGACTTGCCCACGTTGGGCCGGCCGAAGACGGCGACGAAGCCGGAGCGGAACGGCGCGCTCATCGTCCGGCCTCCCGTTCCGCGGCAGCGCCGCTGGCGTGCGCAAATGGGGCCGTCAGCAGTTCGTGGAGCGGTATGGCGCGGGGTGCGCCGCCGACGCGCGCCACGATGGTTGGGTCGCCGAACTCGGCCAGCGCCTGCAGGCAGACGCCACAGGGCAGGCAGTCGTCGCCGGACGCGGCCGCCACGGCGACGAGCAGCGGGCGGCGCCCACCGGCGGCGATCAGCGCCGCCAGCGCCGCCCGCTCGGCGCAGAGGCCGGCCGGGTACGAGGCGTTCTCGACGTTGACGCCGCGGTACTCACTACCCGCCGCGTCGACGATCACCGCGCCGACGCGAAACCCGGAGTAGGGCGCGTAGGCCCGCTCCGCCATCAGCAGCGCGGCGCCGAGCGCACGTTCCTCCGCCGCGTCGGCGGGCCTGCCTAGAGCGGGTACCACAGCCGGAAGAGAATCGCGGTGATGACGATACCGAGCGCCGCGCCCACCCCCACCTCGAGCAGCGTGTGGATGCCCGCCTGCACGCGGCTCTGGGCGACGAGGATGGCGAGAAACAGTGAGATCGCGGAGATCGGCAGCGCGTAGGCCGTATTGGTGGCGACAAACGTGATCGCCACCCACGAAGCGAAGGCGACGGCGGCATGCGCCGAAGGCAGGCCGCCGTGAAACGCCGTCCCCCGACCCGTCACCGCCTTGAGGGCGATCGCCGCCAGAATGACGATGAACAAGGCGATGACGGTCACATCGATCGGCGAGTTTCGCAGGCGGCTAAGAATCGTGTAGGGGACGCTCGTGACCTTGTCGTAGAAGACGAGGTAGGCGACCCCGATCGCGTTGACGGCGGCGATGAGCACCGCCCCCGCGGCGACATCCTTGGCGATCTTGGCGCGCGGATCGTCCTCCAGAGTAATCATGTCGACGATGTGCTCGACGGCGGTGTTCATCATCTCGGAGATGAGCACGAACGAGATGGCGATGAGGAGCGCAATTACCTCGAGACGCGTGAGGGCGAAGAACAGGCTGCCGATGAGCACCACGCCGGCGATGGCGAAGTGCACCCACATGTTGCGCTCGTGGCGCACGGCATGGACGATTCCGGCGAACGCCCAGTTGAAGCTGTGCAGGAGATTACGGCGACGTGGCAATGAGCCCCTCCCACGCAACCAACTCGAGCACCTCCGCTTGCCGCACGAGCATCTGGCCCACATCGGCCTCGTGGTCGTAGCCGAGAAGGTGCAGCGTGCCGTGAACGAGCAGGACCGCGAGCTCGAAGGCGGGAGGCAAGTCGTCGCCCTGCGCCTGCCGCACCGCCTGGCGCGAGCAGATCACGATGTCGCCCAGGAGGCGCGGCGATGGATCGTCCGGATCGGGCTCCTCGTCGGCCTCCTCAAGGGGGAACGAGAGCACGTCGGTCACCTCGTCGCGGCCGCGGTGTTCGCGATTGAGCTCGCGGATGCGGCGCTCGCCGACGAACTCTACCGCGAGCTCGGCGTTCGTCACCTGCTCGGCCTCGAGAACACGCGCGACCAGCGCCGCGACGGCGTCGCCGTCGATCGCCAGCCGGGTCGCGTTGTAGACGTCGACCTCGTTCACGGCTTTGCCTCCGCGCCGGCGGTACTCCCGCCGGCCGGCGCCGTCCGCGCCGCCTCAAGGCGATCCTCGTGCCGCTTGTAGGCGTTGACGATGCGCTGCACCAGCTTGTGGCGCACCACGTCGTGACCGTCGAAAGTGACGATGGCGATGTCGTCGATACTGCGCAAGACCTCGGGGACCGTCACCAGACCCGAGGTCCGGCTGTGCGGCAAGTCGATCTGTGTCACGTCGCCGGTCACGACCATCTTGCTGCCGAACCCGAGACGCGTGAGAAACATCTTCATCTGCTCGGGTGAGGTGTTCTGTGCCTCGTCGAGGATGATGAACGAGTCGTTGAGCGTGCGGCCGCGCATGAAAGCGAGTGGCGCCACCTCGATCTCGCCCTTCTCGATCAGCGTCGTGAGCTTCTCGCCATCGATCATGTCGTACAGTGCGTCGAACAACGGCCGAAAGTACGGATCGACCTTCTCGGAGACCGTGCCCGGGAGAAAGCCGAGACTCTCCCCCGCTTCGACCGCCGGACGCGTGAGGATGATGCGCCCAACCTGCTTGGAGAAGTAGGCGCTCACCGCCATCGCCGTCGCCAGGTAAGTCTTGCCGGTGCCGGCCGGCCCGACACCGAAGGTGATGGTGTGCGAACGGATCGCGTCGACGTAGCGCTTCTGGTTCATCGTTCGTGGGCCGATCTGACGGCCGCGATGCGTCCAGACGATGTCGCCGTACACCTCCGACGGCTTACCCGAGGCGTCGACAGCGATGTCCATGAGCGATTCGACGATCGCCGGGCTGATCGGCCGTTCGGAGCGGATCACGGCCACCAGTTCCTCGATCGCCGCGCGCGCTTGCTCCACCGAGGCTTCGTCACCGTCGAGGAGGAGCACGTTGCCGCGCAGAGTGAGCGTGCAGGCAAGGCGTTCTTCGAGAATCTTCAGGTTGGCGTCGTGCTCACCCGCCAGGGCGAGAGCGATGCCGTTCGTCTCAAGATCGATCGCGGTACGCGTCGCCGGCGTCACGGTCAGCCCCCCAGCTTCTCGCGCACCAATGTACTCAGGCGCTTGCCGTCCGCACGGCCGGCGACCTTCGGTTTGAGCCACCCCATGACCTTGCCCATGTCTTTGGCGGTAACCGCCTCGGTCGCCGCTAGGGCCTCCTCTACAAGCGCCTCGAGTTCGTCGTCGCTAAGCTCCTCGGGCATGTAACCTGCGAGAAGTTCTTCCTCGTAGCGCTCCTGTTCGGCGAGATCGGTGCGCCCCGCCTGTTCGTAGACCGCGATGGCCTCGGCGCGACGCTTGCGTTCGCGCTTGAGCACGCCGAGTTCGTCCACCTCGCTCGGCACGTTGCCGCTGTCGATGCGCTCCTTCTTCAGTGCCGAGACAAACGTTGAGAGCGCCGCACGGCGGCGCTTGTCGCCTGCCTTGAGAGCGGCGGTGGCGTCGTCGCGAATGCGCTCTTCGAGCGCGCCGAGCTCTCTCATCCCAACCCCTTCAGCCGGCGACCGCCAAGGATGTGCCAATGCATATGAGCGACCTCCTGACCGGCGTCCGGTCCCGCATTGGTGATGACGCGGTAACCGCTCTCGGCGATACCCGCCGCGCGCGCCATGGCGACCGTGAACGAGAGCAGCCGCCCCGCCGTACCCTCGCCGAGTTCCTCGATGCCGTCGATAGACGTGACGTGGCGGCGCGGGATCACCAGAAGGTGGACCGGCGCCACGGGATTGATGTCCTTGAAGGCGACGAACTCTCCCGTCTCACCCACAAACGCCGCCGGGATCTCGCCGGCGGCGATCTTGCAGAAAATACAGTCACTCATCCGCTTCCCCTTTCGCGGCGGCAAGAACGCCATCGTTGTGCTCGCAGCGCCCAACAACGCGCACGAGCTCCCCCCGTCGAGCGTCGCCCTCAACATAGTAGGGGATGTACTCGGAACTGTACCCCTTCCAGAGGCCGCCGTCGTACTGCTCGACCAGCACCTCGGCGGGTCGGCCGAGGGCGCTGCGGCGGGCGGCCTCGGCGGCGGTCTGAGCCGCCGCCAGCGCCCGCCGCCGGCGCTCGTCGACGACTGCGGCCGGGAGGGGCGGCAGCTCCGCTGCCGCGGTGCCCGGCCGCGCCGAGAAGGCGAAGACGTGTACGCGGCCGAAGAGGCCGCTCTCGAGCACGCGCAGCGTGCGCGCGAAGGCGGCCTCATCCTCGCTGGGGTATCCGACGATCACATCGGTACTCAGCATGCCGTCGCCGAGCCGCGCACGAGCACGCTCGGCCACAGCCATATAGTCGACGAAGGTATAAGGACGATTCATGTCGGCGAGCACACCGTCGTCGGCCGACTGCAGCGGCAGATGAAGATGCCGCGCGACACGCTCGTGCGCCAGGACTTCGAGGAGCCGCGCGTCGACGTGACGCGGCTCCAGCGACGAGAGCCGCAGACGGCACAGTCCGGGCAGGTCGGCGAGCGCCGTCACGAGATCCGGCAGCCGGAGCTCGCCGTCCCGCCAGGCTCCCAGATCGATGCCGCTCAGCACCACCTCGCCGCAACCGCGGTCAAGAGCTGCCGACGCGGCGGCGAGAGCGTCGGCGAGCGGCACGCTGCGCGGCTCCCCGCGCACGAGCCGTACGGCGCAGTACGTACAGCGACCTGCGCAGCCGTCTTGCGCCTTGAGCACGAAGCGCGTGCGCCCGGAGGCGTCGGCGGCGCTGGCTACACCACTCTGCTCCCGATCATCGCCGCCGACCGGCACGCCCTCACCCTCGCCACCGGCGCCGTGCGCCAGCGCCGCCCAGTTGGGCGCGGCCGCCACCTCGACGCCGGCCGCGGCGAACTGTTCAGGATTGAGCCGCGCCGCGCAGCCGGAGACGATGACGCGCCGGCCGGGCCGGTTGAAACGGCGCACCAGGCGCCGCGACTTGCGCTCCGCCTCCGCCGTCACGCAGCACGTGTGCACGACGACCACATCGGCCTCGTCGTGCCGCGCGGCCACGCTGAGTCCCGCGGCCTCCAGTTCGGCCAGCGCCTGCTCTCCATCGGCCTGGCTGATCTTGCAGCCGACGAACACCGAGGCCGCCGACGTCACGACCGCACCGTACTCACAGCCGCGGCACCAGGTGCAGCATAGCCCACATGTCGTCCACCGTTTGCGCCGCCACCCTGAAGGCCGGGAACGCCGCCGCGGCCGCGTCGCTCTGCTCCACGAGCAGGCCGGCAAGGAGGAGATGGGCAGGCAACGGCACCCCCGAGCCGGCGCCCGACGCCGCGAACCGGCGCGCGAGCCGCAGAATGGGCTGCAAGGCGAGATTGGCGACGACGACATCGGCCGCCGGAAGATCATTGGCCGGATCAGTGACATCGCCGACCCAGAACTCGGGCGCCAGATCGTTGGCGGCCGCGTTGAGCAGCGCAGCCTCCACGGCCGCCGGGTCGTTGTCGATCCCCCAAACGGGGGCAAAACCGAGACGCAGGGCGGCCAGCGACACCACCCCGGAGCCGCTCCCGAGATCGAGCAACGAGCCGGGAGAGATCTCGTGCAGCGCCGCCAGACACTGCCGAGTGGTGGCGTGACCACCGGTGCCGAAGGCCTGACCGGGGTCGACGACGACGTCCAGGAGATCGTCGCGGGCAGGGAACCACGGCGGACGCAGATACAGGCGGCCGACCGCGTGCGGCGTGTGATACTGCTTCCACGCCTCGTCCCACCCTTCGGGCTCCGGTTCGGCGATGAGCGTCCCGAGACGGCCGAGCGCTTTCAGGGTTGCCTGCTCGGCCGCTTCGTCGCGCCCCTCCTCAAGCCAGAAGATCAAGGTGTGCCCGCCGTCCTGCTCTTGCCAGCCGGCGGGCTGCAGACTCTCGATCAGCGCCGTCGCTTCGGGATGCAGGTAGTTGAGTGCGGCCGGATCGGGCCGCCGGGCGTGCGCCGCCGCGCCGGACCAATCGTCGACCAGTTCCTGTTCACGATCGACCGACGCCCACGGCGCCGTCTGCCCGCCCGTCGCGGCCGTCACGGCAGCCCCGTGCGTCAGGCGCAACGTGTAGCGCATATGAGGACGCGGCCTCACTGGCGAAAGACTGCCCTCACCTTGTCGAAGAAGCTCTGATCGGACTCGTAGTTGCTGGCGCCCGTCACGCCGGCGAACTGCTCGAGCACGGTGCGCTGCTCCGCCGTGAGGTGCCGAGGCACCTGCACGTTGACGACGACCTTGAGCGCCCCGCGTCCATATCCCTGCAGAACCGGCACCCCACGATTGCGATACACCTTCACCTCGCCGGGCTGCGTGCCCGGAGACACTTCCAGGTCGAAACTGCCGTCGAGCGCGGGAATGTGCACGGTCGTCCCCAACGCCGCCTCGACCATGGTCACATCGAGGCGGTACACGAGGTCGTCGCCGTCGCGCACGAAGTGCTCGTCCGACTCCACGCTGACGCCGACGTAGAGGTCGCCCGGACGCCCACCCTGGGCGGCGGCGCCGCCTTCGCCACCAAGGCGCAAGCGCTGCCCGTGGGCGATACCGGCGGGCACATCCACCTTCACGGTGCGGGTGCCGCGCACACGACCGGTGCCGCGGCACGTCTCGCACGGATCTTTGACGATAGTGCCTTGACCACGGCAGACGTTGCACGTGCTCGTGCGCACGAACTGCCCAAAGCCTCCGAGGCTCGAGACTTCGCGCATGCGTCCGGAGCCGTGGCACTGGGGACACGATTCGCGCCCCGTACCAGGGCGAGCGCCGCTCCCCCCGCACGTCTCGCACTGCTGGTCGGCCCTCACCTCGACCTCTTTCGTGGCCCCGAAGATCGACTCGCCGAACGTGAGCTTGACCGCCACCTCAACATCATCGCCGCGGGGCGTGGGCGCACTTCCGGCGCTGCCCCACATGCCCGTATCGCGCAGGGCCGAGTCGAAACCGCCACCGAAGAAGATGTTGAAGAGATCACTGAAGCCGACGTGCTCGAAGTCGATGTGCGAGCGCCCCTTGAGACCATCGAAGCCGTAGCGATCGTAGGCGGCGCGCGAGTCGGCGTCGCTCAGCGCTTCGTAGGCTTCGGCCAGTTCCTTGAATTGGGCCTCGCAGTCCGGATCGTTGGGCTTCACGTCCGGGTGGCACTCGCGCGCTAGGCGCCGAAAGGCCTTCTTGATCTCGGCCGCGTCGGCATCGCGGCCCACTCCCAAGACATCGTAATAGTCGCGTTTCACCAGATCTCTTCCAGGTAGGCACTTAGACTGTCGGCTGTGGCGCGGACGCTCGCGATCACCCGCGGGTAGTCCATACGTTTGGGCCCCAAGACGCTCACCGTCCCCAGGGCGCGATTGGCGATGCCGTAGTTCGCCGCGACCATGGAGCACGAACGCAGCGAGGGCGTCGTCATCTCCTGACCGATGCGCAGATAGACCCCATCTTCACGAAGAACGTCGGCAAGGAGCTCAAGGAGATTGATGCGATGCTCGAGGATCTCGACCAACTCATCGAGGTGGGCGGCGCCAGCCCGCGACAAGTTGTCGAGGAGCCGCGAAGCGCCGCCCATGTGCAGGCCGTCGGCGTCACCGCCCGGCGCCGCGAACGCACTGCTGAGCGCGGCGAGGAACTCGTGCTCTTTGGCCTTGAGATCGGGGCTCTCGAAGGCCGCTCCGACGACCCTCGTCCCAAGCTG
Organism: Thermoleophilia bacterium; assembly: GCA_041393415.1. Lineage (GTDB taxonomy): Bacteria > Actinomycetota > Thermoleophilia > UBA2241 > UBA2241 > CAIXSE01. The sequence continues at coordinate 27,110 of JAWKKE010000005.1, forward strand.
AGCGCCCACGAGGCGTTCGTTGAGGTAGACCCGTGCGAACGCCGCCAGACCTTCGTCGATGGGGTCGACGAAGCGGAAGTTGCGTTTGGTCACTTGGCCGGAGCTCGTAATGATGACGACCATCACCAGCCGCGGCTGCAAGGTGAGGATCTCGATGTGTCGGATCGTCGACGTCGTAACCGCCGGCGCCGACACGACGGCTAGGAGCTCCGTGACGCGAGACAGCGCTTCGGCGGTCTCGCGCAGAGCATCGTCGATCTCACGACGAGCGCGGTCGTGCTCGGGCAGTAGTTCGGGCACGGGCTCGCCACGCTCGCCCAGAATGACATTGACGTAGTGGCGATAGCCGGCGTCGGTCGGCACTCGGCCGGCCGATGTATGCGGATGCGCAAGCATCCCCGCATCTTCCATGTCGGCGAGATCGTTACGGAGTGTGGAGGGCGCGACGCCGAACGAGAAGCGCTCGCTCAAGTGCTTGGAACCGACCGGCGCACCTGTGGCGAAGTACTCCTCGATGACGGCCCGCAGCACCTGCTCCTGGCGTGGTTTCAGCATTGGCACCGCCGTGTTAAATATCAAGCGCGAAACAGACGTACGCAGACCTCGTCGGCCACATAGCGCCCCTTTCGCGTCACGCGGATTGTACCATCCCGCACCTTGACGAGACCACCGCCGGCCAGTGTAGCGACAGCGCCGTCGTCGACGGCGTCGCCGAGCTCGACGAGCGGCACGGCAAGACCGCATCGCGCCGCCAGCATGAGCCGCTCGCGAGCCGCTGAGCGCGCGTCGAGGCGCTCGCTTGCGCATGCAGGCGGCGCGCCCGCGGCGAGCGCCGCCTGCCATGCCGACACATCGGTCGTGTTCGTCCAGCGACGCCGACCGACGGTACTCACCGCGCCGGGCCCTAGGCCCAGATACGGACGGGCGCGCCAATACGCCACATTGTGGCGCGCCCGCCGCCCCGGCAGTGCGTAGTTGCTCACCTCGTACCAGTCGTAGCCGGCACGCCCAAGAGCACGCACGAGGCGACGATACATGGCCGCGCGTGCCTCGCCGTCGGGAGTCGCCACCAGAGACGTGGACGTCTCGGAGCGCGTCGCGCGACGCGCGGAAGACCCGTCTCCGGCGAGACGCCGAGCCAGCGGCGTGCCCGCCACAACCATGAGCTCATACCAGGAGATGTGCTCGGGGCGCTGAGCGAGAACGGCGGCGATGTCGGCCTCGAGGTCGGCGCCGGTCTGGCCAGGCAGACCGTACATCATGTCGAGACTGAGGTTGGCGACGCCGGCGGCGCGCAAACAGGCGACCGCGCCGACCGGATCGGCCTGCGACCGCCGGCCGAGTGCGCGACGGCGCTCGGCGGCGAAGCTCTGCACGCCGAGCGAGACGCGCAGACCTCGAGATGCACCGCCTTCGCGGCGCGCCGACCGGTGAGACCAGTCTGCCGCCCATTCGGCGAACCGGCAGTCGACGTCCTCCGGGTTGACCTCGACGGTGACCTCGGCAGCGGGTGTGAGGTACGGCCGGAAGGGCTCGAGCAACCGCTCGAGCAGGTCCGGCCCCAGCAAGCTCGGCGTTCCGCCGCCAAGATAGAGCGTGTGCACGCGACGCACGCCGTACGCGCCGCGTTCGCGCTCCCACTCGGCGGCCACTCCGTCGACGTAGGCTCGAAAGCAGCGGGAAGCACCGGCGTCCGCCCGCCCGTACCGAACGACCCGGCCCATCGGACCCACCGCGCTGGAGGCGAAGTCGCAGTAGTCGCACTTCGCCGAGCAGAAGGGCACGTGCACGTAGACATGCCGCACCGGACCCGAGAAGGCGCCGCCGGTGCCCGCGCGTGTACTCCTCACGGACGAATCGTCGTGGGCACGTAGTAGTAGAGCCACTCGCCGTCCCCTACGCGCAAGTAGCCGCCGTTCTTCTCGATCACCCGCCGCGAGCCCACGTTGCCGCTCTCGCAATCGATGCACGCCGGATCGACCCCCAGAGTCGCTGCCAGCGGCAGCGCCGCCGCGAGCATAGCCGTCGCGTGCCCCTGCAGACGAGCGCTCGGCCGCACGTCGTAGCCGATGTGGCCGCCACGGCGGCGCAAACGCGGACTCAAGTGATGCCGGATGCTGATACGCCCCAGGTACTCGTCGCCGGCGACCCACCAGAGTGTCGTCTGCGGCACGTAGCCGCCGTTGGGAACCGGCGGCGGCGCCTCCCCAGACAGACGAGCCAAGTAGCGCCGAAGCGCTCCGGGATGCCGCTCCTCTCCCACAAGGGCAGCCACGTAGTGGGCGAACTCAAGCGGATCGGCGAGCGCCGCGGCCGAGACATCGAGAAGAAGACCTTCGACCTGGTACTCCGCCAAGGCGCGCAGGTACGAGGCGTGATAGAACCCTGCCGGTCGCGCCAACCGGGGCTCCGTCGCGCTCGCGCCCACCGCCATGACGACCTACTCTCCGACGTCGAGCTCGAGTACGGCGAGGAAGGCTTCTTGCGGCACCTCGACCACCCCGAGCTGCTTCATCCGCTTCTTGCCTTCCTTCTGCTTCTCGAGCAGCTTACGCTTACGCGTGATGTCGCCGCCGTAGCACTTGGCCAGCACGTCCTTGCGCTTGGCGCTAATGGTCTCGCGAGCGACGACCTTGTTACCGATCGCCGCCTGAACCGGCACCTCGAAGAGCTGCCGCGGTATCTTCTGACGAAGCTTGCTGACCAGCGCCTTTCCGCGCTGGTGTGCGCGGTCGCGCGGGACGATGAGCGAGAGAGCGTCGACGGTGTCGCCGGCGAGCAGGATGTCGAGCTTGACGAGGTCGCTCTCGCGGTAGCCGTGGAACTCATAGTCCAGCGAGGCATAGCCGCGTGTGCGCGTCTTCAACTGATCGAAGAAGTCGAGCACGATCTCACTGAGCGGCAGGCGGTAGTGCATCTCGACACGATGCGGCGACAGGTACTTCATGTCGACGAAGTCGGCGCGCCGGCTCTGACAGAGCTCCATGATCGTACCGACGAACTCGCTCGGCACGAGGATGCTGGCCGAGACGTACGGCTCCTCGATGTGATCGATGTTCGTTTGATCGGGGAGCTGCGAAGGGTTGCGCACCAGCATCACATCGCCCTTGGTGAGATGCGCGTGATACTCGACGTTGGGCATGGTCGTGAGCAGCTCGAGATTGTACTCGCGCTCGAGGCGCTCGCGTACGATGTCCATGTGGAGCAGGCCGAGAAAGCCGCAGCGGAAGCCGAACCCCAGCGCCTGCGACGACTCCGGCTCGTACGTGAGCGCAGCATCGTTGAGCTTGAGCTTCTCGAGCGCGTCGCGCAGCTCCTCGAATTTGTCCCCCTCGATGGGAAAGAGTCCGCAGAAGACCATCGGCTGCACAACCTTGTAGCCCGGCAAGGGTTGGCCGGCCGGACGCCGTTTGTCCGTGATGGTGTCGCCGACGCGCACCTGCGCGACATCCTTGATCCCGGTGATGATGTAGCCGACCTCGCCCGTCCGCAGAGTCTCCGCCGGCGTCATCTTGGGGCCGAAGTAACCGAGCTCTTCGATCTCGGCCTCTTGGCCCGTCCCCATCATGCGAATGATCTGCCTGCGGTTGAAGACACCGTCGACGACGCGCACGTAGGCGACCACACCGCGGTACTGATCGTACTCGCTGTCGAAGATGAGCGCCCGCCCGGGCGCCTCCGTATCCCCCTCCGGCGGCGGCGTACGCGTCACCACCGCTTCGAGCACGTCGGCGACGCCCGCGCCGGTCTTCGCCGAGACGCAGAGTATCTCGTCGTGGGTCGCGCCGGTGAGCTCGTGCAGCTCGAGCTCAGCCTCTTCCACGTCGCTGGCCGGCAGGTCGATCTTATTGAGGACCGGTACGATCTCGAGATCGTTCTCGATCGCCAGGTAGGCGTTGGCGACGGTCTGCGCCTCGACCCCCTGCGTCGCGTCGACGAGCAGCACGGCACCCTCGCAGGCGGCCAGACTGCGCGAGACCTCGTATGTGAAGTCGACGTGGCCGGGCGTGTCGATGAGGTTGAGCTGATAGTCGCGGCCGTCACGCGCCGTGTAGGCGATGCGGACGGCCTGACTCTTGATGGTGATGCCGCGCTCGCGCTCGAGCTCCATCTTGTCGAGGAGTTGCTCCTTCATGTCGCGCGCCGCGACCGTGCCTGTGAGTTCGAGAATGCGATCGGCAAGCGTCGACTTGCCGTGGTCGATGTGCGCGATGATGCTGAAGTTGCGGATATGACTGAGGGCGGCCACGGCCGCCTATGATACAGCTTCGCGAGCGCGGTCTATTCGCCCGCGACGGTGCGCACGCGGCGGCGGCGCAGCGCACGCCACACCGCCGTGAGCTCATCCAGCTTGAGCAGACGCGCAAGCCCCACGTAGACGAGCCCACCACCGGCAACAGCCACGCTCGTCGCCACGAGCAGTTCCGCGAAGCCGGCGGCGGCGTAACCCTCGAGCAACCGCCAGAGCACACCGGAGACGAGCGCGAGACCGCCGGTACACACGGCCGCTCGCGCCGCGGTGCGGACGATCCGGCGGCCGTCCAAGCGCCCGAGCTCGCGGCGCAGCAACACGGCCAGCGCCGCGAAATTCACGAGCGAGACGAGCCCCATGCTGAGCGTGATGCCGGCCACGCCGAATGGCCGGTACAGCAACCAGCACAACACCACGGTCGCCGCCAGATTGAGCAGACTCACGTAGAACGGCAACCACGGTCGGTGCATGCTCTGGAAGGCACGATTGAGCATGATGTTGGCGTTGGCGAACACGAGACCCACAGCCATGAAGGCCAGCGCCAGCGCGACCTCTGCGGTGGCTTCCGCATCGAACCGGCCGCGCTGGTACACCAGCCGCACAAACGCCTGCGGCATCACCATGAACCAGGCGACGAACGGCAGCGAGACGACCACCATCTGACGTACACCGAAGGAGACGGTGTCGCCGAATCGCCCGTCTTCGCGGGAGAGTGCGAAGCGCGAGAGCGAAGGAAACAGCACCGTGCCGATGGTTACGGCGAACACCCCCTGAGGCAGCTGATAGAGACGAAAGGCATAGCCGATCTCGGCCCCCGCGCGGTCGCTGACGAGCTGTGCGAACACCGTGCCGATGAGCGCATTGAAGTTGAGGACGCCGAGCGTGATCGTGATCGGCACCATGAGCAGTAGGACCTCGCGCAGCAGCGGGTCGCGCAAGCCGAAACGCGGCCACAGCCAGCGGTCGGCATGCCCCATGCTCGCGGCAAGCAGTCCGAACTGAAGGAGTGTACCGACGAGCATGCCGAACGCTGCCGCGTATACCCCCATCGTGCTCCCGAAGAGAAGCACCATGACGATGATCGTGAGATTCCAGACGATCGAGACCACCGCCGGCATGGTGAAGCGCTCCAGCGAGTAGAGCACACCGCTGACGGCGCCGGCGAGCGAGAACAGCAGAACCGTCGGCAGCAGGATGCGCAACATGTCGGCGGCGAGCGCTCGGCTGGCGGCGTCCTGAGTCAGCTTCGGGAAGACAGCGTGAGCGAGCGGGTCGGCGGCGAACATGAGCAGCACCACCACGCCGCCGACCACCACGAGGATCAGCCCCAGAAGGTTCGAAGCCAGTTGAAAGGCACGCTCGCGCTCGCCCTTGGTCAGAAGCGCCGTGAAGACCGGCACGAAGGCGGCGCTAATGGCGGCGTCGGCGACCAGTTGTTGAATGAGGTTGGGGATAACCGAGACCGACACCAGGGTGTTGTACTCGGCGCCGACACCGTAGATCGCGGCGGTGACGATCTCACGACCGAGCCCCGTGACACGCGAGAACACCGTCGCCGACGCGAAGATGAGCGCCGCGAAGGCGAGCTTACGCGAATGGTCCGTCATGACCTCAACTGTTCGACCGCCGGGCGCGAACTACTGCCCCCTCGAGGGGCCGTCGGCAGTCTAGCAGAGGCTTATCCGCACCAGTACGCCTCCCAGCCGCGATAGCGCCAACTCAAATGCCACGGCACGCAGTATCCCTCGCCGATCGTGATGCAGTAGAAGCGCTCCGTTCCCTCCGGAGGGCGAACATGAATGCGCGCCGGACCCTCCGGCACATCGCGGAACGCGGCGGCATGATACGTGCTGCCGGCAGGCAGCGATGCGCCGCTCGCACCGAACTCCGACTTGACGCCGCCTGCAATGGGGGCGCCACTCACCCAGTCGCCGTCGACGAAGAGCGAAACCCGATCGCCGTGTTCCGCGGTTGCTTCGGCGCGACCTGTAATGACCAAGAGGTTACGCCTGCGCCCATCGGTAGATGTTTGCGTCTCAGACGTGGCCTGCACACAACCCCCTGTTCTCCCGGCGTGTTCCGTAACCGCATACATACTCCGCTTCTCACTCTAACGCAAGACGTCACAAACGTACGTATGTGTTCCTAAGTGGCTTCCTGATCCATCAGTCGAGCGTCTCGGACTCGACTGCATAGCGTGGACCAGTTCGCGATCCAACTACGGGCAGAGCGTCGATGGTGACGACGCCGGAGAAGTGCGCGAACAACATCAAGGGAGCGCCCGCCGGCAAATCCAGCTTGCCCTTGGCCTCCGATAGATAACTGCGCGGCACATTGGGTTTGACGTCCATAAGAGAGGCCATCTCGCGATCGCTGTAGCCCAGATACTTGAGGCCGATCGCCAGTCGCTCGCGAGACTTGAGGCGCTGTTCGACGCTGATGCGCACCGCATGGACGGGAAAGGGCTGCCGCGGCGACCAGTCGTCCTGCATGCCGAGGGCGCGACGCACGTTGGCGTACTCGTCGCGCCCCAGCAGGTCCATCCATAGGCTGTGCTCGAAGCGCAACCGCTCCCAGGCCATGCCGGCGCGCTCCACATCGCTCACATACTCGAGCAGGCCGCCTGCTCCATCCTGCGCCAGCGCCGACGTATCGAGGTAGGGCGCACCACCGGCAAGCTGGGACGCCATCAGAAGGTCGGCGCGGTCGGTGCGCGCCTTGGGGCCGAAGAACGGGAGATCGGCAAGCGTGCGGTGCTCGCGGTTGAACACGAACGCCGCGAGCACGAACCAACCGGTGGCCTCGAAGACGTAGCGTGACGCATCCACCGCCAGCAAGATCGCCGTGAGGCCCGCCATGAGGAGCGCGGCGCCGAATAGTGATGCCTTGAGGTCGTTCCAGAGCAGTTGCCCGGCGACAAGACCCGGGTAGCGCGCGATGGCATAGGCGATCACGAGAGCGCCCACAATCAGAAAGGGCTGTAGATACGCCTCGCGCACGATCCAGCCGCTGAGGGCGTTCAAGGTGAGCAGCGCCACCCCGACCAGCATCGTCGCCGTGCCGACGATGAGCCACGTGAGCTGGTGGGCGACCGACTGTGGCGGACGCGCCGCACGCCAGCGCGCCGAAGCCAGCACGCCGACCGCCAGCCCGAGCGAGAGCACGAGGTAGATGCCGTAGACCGGATAGAGAGGCCCCAGCGGATAGGCCCAAGCCATGTCCGCCACCGCACGCGCGGGCCCGTAGTAGTCGAACAGCAGCTTGGACGACAGACCCAGAGCGATGATGACGCCGGCGACTGCATAGCCGGCCGCAAGGAAGACGCGGCGATAGCGGAACCTGGCGCCGGTGAGCTCCATCTCAGCGTGGAGGAGGAGCATCGGAGCAAGCGCCGAGAGCATGCCGAAGATTCGCGCCCACATGACGGCTTCGGCACGGGTTGCCGCGGCGTCGGAGAGAGCGTTGCCCACCATGTAGCCCGCAACGCACAGCATCGACGCTGCCGCGAGAGTCGTTGCCCTCGCACGTGGTCGACGACTGAAGAAGTAGAACGCCAGCCACAGAAACAGCCAGTGGGCGAAGGTAGTGATGAGAGTGATGGTGTAGACCTGGGCGCCGATCACCGCTGTCCTGTTGTGGGCCGAGTAGTTGAGTTGATCAACCACCAATCTAATCGTGGATCAACGGACCAATTCCACTGTTGCTCAGTTGACAATTGTCAATGTACTACGGAGCAGTCGGTCTCAGTCGGCCGAGCAGCGGTCCCTGCGCCGATGAGACCGCGCAGTTGCCGCTCGCCGCGTGCCTGTGGTAGCATCTCGCGTCCGAGCGCAGTCCCCACTGGCTCAGCATCACGAGTCGTCACGCAAGCACCCAGAGCAAAGGGATCACGTGGCCAATATCAAGCAGCAGAAGAAGCGCATCCTGCTCGCCGAGAAGCAGCGTTTGCGCAACCGGCACGTCAAGTCGACTCTCAAGACGCTCTTCAAGCGCCTCGAGGGACAAGTAGCCGAGCAGCAGTCAACGGAGGCCACCGAGACGGCCACCCTGCTGACCAAGCGTATCGACCAGGCGGCCGCCAAAGGCATCCTGCACAAGAACAACGCCGCCCACAAGAAGAGTCGCGTCGCCCACACGCTGGCGCGCCTCTCCGCCTGAGCCGGCTCTACGACGCACGACAAGGCGGGCGAGCTGCTCGAGCAGCTCGCCCGCCTTGTCGTGTCGTGTGACGGCCGCCGCTACGCCAGAAGGCGCGCCAGCGCCAACTCGAGAACCAGGCGATCGGTGTGGTTGACGCCCGCCTCGGTCTCGAGCGTCGCCGGTGGGCGCCCGCGCATGCCGATCTCCGCCTCTGCGAGGGCGCGGTACGCCCGTCCGCAGCGGCCGCGATCGTAGCGCCCGGCCTGTTCCACAAGGCGCTTGGCCGTCCAGAACGGAACGCCGAGCTGCTTGGCGACCACACCGGCGTCGTCGGCGCCCAGGCGCAGCGCAGCGTCGAGCTGGTCGATGTGCCGCACCAGCATCACAAGGATCTTGTTGGGATCCTCGCCGGCGAGATACACGGCCTCGAGGAGCGCGAAAGCACGCGCATTGTCGCGCTCGCCAACGGCATCCATGAGGCTGAAGATGCGAGCATCGTCGTCTGGCGTGCAGATCGCATCGATGTCGTCGCCGGTGGCCTCGTGTCCGCGGCAGTAGGTGGCAAGCTTCTCGATCTCGCGCTCGAGCCTCTCGCTCGCCTTCGGATCGCTGCCACAGCGCTCGAGAAAATGCCGCGCCGCCGCTTGCCCCAGGACGAGCCGATGCGCTTTGGCGCGCTCCCGTACCCAGCCGGCCATCTCAAAGCGCTTGGGGAGATCCCAGCTCAGCACATCGCCGGCAGCGGTGATTGCCTTGCGCAGCGGGTCGGCGTCGGTGAAGCTCTCGCCCTCGACGGCCAGACAGGTATCGGGCAACGGGTCGGCGACGTGGGCGGCCAACTCCTGGCGCGACTTGGCCGGCCACTTGTGCGCGTTGGTGACAAGAACGAGGCGCGTTCCCAGCGTGAAGCTTGGCATCGAGAGCGCCTCAAGGACCGCCGCGACCGGCACCACTTCGGCGTCGAACGCAAGGACGTTGAGGTCGCTGCCGGCTTCCTCGACCACACGCTGTCTGAGCCGCTGGACGGCACGCCGGACCTTGGGACGATCGTTGCCGGCGATGAGATACGCGGAACTGAGGGGCGGACGTTCGCTCACGATGAGCCGAAGGATAGCACGCGGCTCGACCCTCGCCGGCAAGCGCACTAGGATGTCGCGCGGTAGCTGGAGTCAGCGACAGCGCCCACAAGCCGGACTGCGTCACCGTGGAGGCATGCCATCACGCTCGAGTCGCTCGCAGATAGCTCTCCTTGGGCACTGGCGGCCCTCGGTCTGCTCGCCGTGCTCGAAATCGCCCTTCTGGTGTGGGCGCTCGTCGACCTCGTGCGCCGGCCGGCGTCGAGTGTGGCCGGCGGTCACAAACTCCCCTGGCTCTTGCTCTGTCTCCTGGTGCAACTCCTCGGACCCGCGCTCTACTTGATCGTCGGCCGCGTGCAACCGGCGCACGAGCCTCCAGGCGCGCCGACCGGCGCGCGACCGACGAACCATAGTGGATTGGCGCAGGCCGTGGCGCCACTCTTCCCGGCCGGCACGCCCGGCGCGCCGCAGGTCGCAGCGGCGCTCGTCAACCCGAACGACGGTTCGATCGCCCCGGCCCACCTCCCCACCGTCGCGGCCGTCGAACTCGCCGCAGTGCGCAAAGAGTTCGGCCACTCGGTGGCACTCGATGGCCTCACGCTGAGCGTCCCGGAGGGCTCCGTCTTCGGCTTTCTCGGGCCAAACGGGGCCGGCAAGACAACGACACTGCGCATACTCGCCGGCCTCGCACGACCGACGTCCGGACGTGTGCGCGTACTCGGTCACGAGACGAGCTCGAGCGGCGAGACGCGCGCACTCATCGGCTACCTGCCGGACGTCCCCGCCTTCTACAAATGGATGACGGCGGCGCAGTACCTGCGCTTTGCCGGCCGCCTCTTCGGGCTCGACGGCGAAGCGCTGGAGGCGCGCGTCGAAGGCCTCCTCGACCTCGCCAATCTGCGTGACGTGCGCACGCGCATCGGCGGCTACTCGCGAGGCATGAAGCAGCGCCTGGGCGTAGCGCAGGCGCTCGTCAACTCGCCGCGCCTGCTCCTCCTCGACGAGCCGACGAGCGCTCTCGACCCCATTGGGCGGCGCGAAGTCCTCGACATGATCGCCGCCCTCCGCGGACGCACTACGGTCTTCTTCTCCACCCACATCCTCGCCGACGTGGAGCGTGTCTGCGACACGGTGGCGATCATCGATCGCGGTCGCGTCGTCGAGCAGGCGGGCATCGACGAACTCCGTCGGCGACGTGGTGGCCTCAACCGCCTCGTGGTGGAGGTTGACGATCCCGCGAAGCTCGCCGCGGCGCTCGCCGGCCAACCATGGATCCGCTCTTTGAGCCCGTCGGAATCCGGCGGCATCCTCTTGGCCGTCGACGATCTCGATACCGCGCACCGTGCGATCCCCGCATGGGTCGCCCACCTCGGTCTCGCCCTACGACGCCTGGAGAGCGACGAACTGAGCCTCGAAGATGTCTTCGTCACGCTCGTCGGCGCCGCGCCCGCGACTGGCCCCGGACATACTGCGACGGACCACTCACAAAGCTCGGGTGACGTCTCGTGACCGGCTTCCGCGCCTTCCTAGCCAAGGAGTTCGCCGAGACGATGCACACCTGGCGTATCTGGGTGTTGCCGGGCTTCCTGCTCTTCTCCGCCATCAGCTCGCCCATCCTCACCTACTTCACGCCGGCGCTCATGGACGCGCTCGGCAGCCAGGGAACCGGCATCGCGATCACGGTACCCGATCCCACCGCGTCGGCCGCCTACCTGGAGTACATCGGCAACCTCTTCGAGCTCGTGATGCTCGCCATGGTCATCGCCTACGGCGGGATCGTCAACTCCGAAGTGCGCAGCGGGACCGGGGCGCTCACCCTAGCTAAGCCGCTCTCGCGACATGCGTTCGTCCTCGGCAAGTGGGTCTCACAGCTGGCGGTGCTCCTGGTTGCGGCGAGCCTGGCGACCGCCGTCTGCGTCGGTGTTACGGCGGTGGTCCTGGATTCGGGGCCGGCGCTCGCGTTGGTCGCCGCCGCCGGCCTCTGGTTCGCCTACGCCGTGCTCATGCTGAGCGTCATGGTGCTGCTCAGCGTGGCGTTTCGTGCCCCTGCGGCGGCCTCGGGCGCCGGCGTGGGCGCCTACCTCTCGCTCGTCGTGCTCGGGCAGTTCCCAAGACTAGCCGAGGTAACCCCGGCGGAATTGCCGACGGCCGCCACCGACCGCATACAGGGCATCCCTGCGATCTGGGTAACGCCGCTGCTGACGACGGTGGTGGCGAGCCTCGTTCTCCTGCTCGCCGCCCTCTGGCTCTTCTCGCGGCGCGAGATCTAGCCGCGGCCGAAACGCGAACGCCGCGGCCCGCGCTCAAGCTTCTTCGTTGCGCTGCGCCTGCCACGCAGGCGCCGTGTTCATCCTCCTCAGCCACCGCCGGGGCGCCAGGCGGGCTGGCGCGCGTTCTCACCGATCACGCGCGCCTCTCCCCCGGCCGTGGTCAAGACGTAGAGCTTCGACGCGTAGCCGCCCTCGGCGTCATCCCAGTCCGTCACCCCGCAGACGATCCAGGCGCTTTGGTTGTACCAGCTCGCCCAGATGCCGCTGGGGTCCGTCACCTTGGCGTCGGTGCGCAGTAGCACCGTCCGCTCAAACGTTGTCCCGTCGATGAGCTCGAGCGCCGCCCGTCCCGGCTTACCCCAAGTGTCCTGATGACTGACGAGGATGCCTTGCCCGTGTGGATCCCAAACCCCGTAGCCCAGATGCAGCGTCGCGAACGGCTTGGCGTACGTGCGCGTCGCCGGGTCGAAGACGGCAACTTCGGCAGCGCCGTGTTTACGCACCGAGACGAGCAACGTCGCACCGTCCGGTCTCCAACTCAACCTAGCGATTGGGCCGGGAAGCCGCCGCGTCTCCGGCCTGAGCGGGGAGATCGCCGTTTGATCAGAGCCGTCCGGGCGCACACGAAAGAGGCGCGTCGCCGTCGCACTGTGCGCCGCGTTGCGCCCCTTGCGGTACACGTTGGCGCCGAGCGTGAGGAACTCTCCGTCCGGCGACCACGCGATGCCGCCAACCCAGTACGTGCGCGACTTGACGTACGCCTTCGTCGGCCACGGCATCTGTTTGGATCCGAGCTTGAAGGGTACCGGCTCATCACTGAGACTACTCAGCGTAATGATGCGCGGCTTGCCGTTGCGGAGATAGGCGATCTGACGCCCGCACGGCGACCACACCGGTTGTTCCGCGCCGCCCAGCTGAGAGATCTGGCGCTGATCGCTGCCGTCCGTGTCCATGAGCCAGATGTTGCCGTCGCGGACAAAGGCAATGTGGCCCGCCGGCGGCTCCGCGGCCGGCGTCGACGGCTCGGCGGCTGGGACAGCGGCCGCGGCCGACGCAACCACTCCGAGCCAGACGGCGAGGACCGCCACGAGGCCGATCCCCAGGATGGCCGGGCGGCGCCGGCGGGTACGATCTGCCGCGGCGCCGACGCCTTCACCGGTTGGTCGCGCGACGTACGTGCTGCACTCCATCATCGCCCTCCCGACGCGAGCTGACTGTGCCGCAACGCTACCATCCGTGCAGCGTAGCGCCCTGTCGCGGAGCATACCGCCGTCACAGGCGATTGACCATCGGCGGTCAGAACCACGAGCGGCGGTTCACGCCGTAGCGCATGATGAACTCATCGTCGCTCCTGGTTAGGTAGATGATGCCCTCGATGAGCCCGATGAGCGTGGTCGCCAACACGCCGAACAAGCCGATGATGAGAACCGTGAGCACATACGAGACCACCGTGATGGAGAGCATCGCGATCCCGGCGCCGACGTACCCGAGAACGAACTTGTGGATACCCAGCTGTCCGAAAACGATGCCGAGGATGCCCGCGATTACCCTGCGCTCGGCGAAGTTGGGCGGCAGAGGCTGACCGCTCCAGCTCACGAGCCGCCCTTGAGCGGCGGCGAGAGAAGGTGAATCGCCCGCCGCCCAGCCAGGCATGGGCGCGGCAGCCGGCACGCCCGTGTTCGGCGCCGCGATGGGGTATTCCGGCAACGGCGGGGGCGGACCCTGCCATTCCCGCGCCGGCGCCGACTCCAGCGGTGCGGTGAGTCGCGTGCCGCAGGCAACGCAGTAGGACGCGCCTTCTTGCGCCGCTTGGCCACAATGCGGACAGTAGCTCACCACGTGCCCCTCTCGCGTTCGGCGGCACGGCACGCTCGTGCCGCACCTACTCCTTCCATGTTCGAACCACCGCGCGTCCAACCCTCCCGCAGGTGTGCAACGAGTATCGGCAGCAAGCGCCACGAAGCAACAGGCGAGAGACTCGTTCACGGTGTCCGTTCTGTGTTCACCTCCAGACCGCCGGGACCCACGCAGACGGCGACATCGCCGCGCTCGTCGGTGCGCACGCATGGCACGCCCTCCGCGGCGAAGAGGCGCAGCATCTCCGCGGTGGGATGCCCGTGGCGGTTGGGTCCCACGGGGATAACGGCAAGCGCCGGCGAGAGATCGGCGAGGAGCGCCGCATCGAAGCCGCCGGCGCTGCCGTGATGTGGAACGCCGACAACAGAACACGAGGGAAGATCGAGCGCGGCCAGCGCGGCACCCTCCACGTCGCCCGGGAGGAGGACGCGCTGGTCGGCGAGCGCCGCGAGTACAACCAGCGCGTTGTCGTTCTCATCTTGATTGGCGTCGCCGCCGCCGCCGAGCGCGTACGTGGGAAGCACGCGAATCCCCCAGCCGTCGCCAGACATAGACGCGGGGCACGAGAGGCGGCGCACTTCACCTCCAGCCGCGGCGATATCGGCGGCCAGCTGCTCGAGCGCCGGCGACGGCTCCGGTGGCTGCGGCAGGAGAGCCACCGATATCGGGAAGTTGCCGATCACATCACTGAGTCCCGCGATGTGATCGGCGTGTCCGTGCGACACAACCAGGAGGTCGATGCGCCGCACGCCGTGCTCTCGCAAGGTGCGGGCCAGCGGAGCCGGGCCCGCATCTACAAGAACCGTCTGCCCCGAGGGCGCCTGCAGCAGCGTCGCGGCGCCCTCGCCGACATCCAGAAACGTTAGCGTCGGTTGCGCCGGCGCCGCCGGCCCCACCGGCGCCACGAGCAACGTGGCCGCCACGCACAGAGCCGCGAGCGCCACGAGCGGCGCGGCGCGACTTGGCGACCTTACATACGCCAGCGGCGACTCGCCGGCACGCCGTGCCAGCACCCACACGCCCGCCGCCAAGGCAACCACGACTCCGACCAGCGCCAACTCGAGCGTGACGCCTTGCCACTCGTAGACCGCCCAGGGCAACCGGCCAAAGAATCGCGCGACGGTGAGCAGGAAGCCGATGAAGAGCCCCGCCACAAGGTTCAGCGGCAGCGAAAGCCAGGAGCTCACGAAGCCCAGCAGGAGCGACAACATGCCGAGAAACATGATTGGGCCGAGAACGAAGCCGCCGACCACGTTCGCAGGGATGCTCACGAGCGATGTGGAGCCGAACACGGCCATCGAGACGGGCGCCGTGGCGAGACTGGCGGCCGTGGTCACGCCAACCTGCTCCGGCAATGGCGCCGGCAGGAAGCCGAACACCCGAGTGAGCGGTCGCGCAAGCACGAGCAGTCCCGCGACCGCCCCGAACGAGAGCTGGAAGCTCACGTCGAAGATGTTGTTAGGGTTCGCCGAGAGCAGCCACGCCGCGGGGGCCAGCCACAGCAGCCAGCCGTCGCTGGGCCGCGAAGCCAGAATCGCCAGAAGCCCAATGATGCCTGCCACTCCCGCGCGTACGATCGAGGGCGAGGCGCCGGTAAGCACGACATACGTCGCGACGACCGGCACCAGCAGCGCCGTGCGCGCCAGCCTCGGAATGGCGAGCAGCACGAAGGCGAACGTCCACATGCCACAGAGCAGCACCACATTCTCCCCGGACACGGCCATGATGTGCAGGAGGCCACTGCGGCGGAAGTCCTCGATAAGCTGCTCGTCGACGCCCTCGTCGTCGCCCAAGACCATGCCCTGCACAACCTCGCGCACCGGCGACGTGAGGCCCGTCTGCAAGTGCGACCGTGAGGCGCGACGTAGGGCATCCATCATGCCTCCGATACCGCCGCGATGCCCAACGATGCGCAACTCGGAGAAGTCGGCGTCGAGCAACACATGCTCGCCGCGACGGCGCAGATAGCGTCCGTAGTCGAAGACCCCGGGCTCCGCCTCGGGAAGCGCGCGCACGCGCACGCCGGAGACATCAACGAGCGCACCCTCCGTCAACGAGCCAGTGGGATCGAGCTCGAGACGCTCGCCTTCACCCAGCTGCAGACGCAGGTGCGCGGGCTCGTCTACGAGCCCACCTGCGACCGAGCGAACCGCAAGCGTCAACGTGACCTGATCGTCCTCGATGTCCGGGAGATCGGTGAGAACGCCGGTGATCGCGACGCGGCTGCCGACGCGGCCGGCCAAGTCGGAACCCTCGAGGGCCCCCAGACGCAGGTCGCCGACTCCCAGACCGGCCGCCAGCAGCACCAGAGCCAGGCCCGTCAACATGGCCGGACGCGGCATCCGCACCCCGAATTCTCCTTCGGCCGCGCCGCAGCCCTCTTCGGAACGCGAGATTGACCGAAGGCCCTCGCTCGGAGAGCGCTGCGCAACAATGCAGACGACGACACCGGCCATCGCGATGGCCACAAGCAGCCACACCGCCGGCTTGCTGGCGAGTGCCAGCAGCAGGCCGGCGCAATAGGCGGCCAGCAGAACGTGCGGCGGCGCAACAGTACGAAGCAACTCCGACCCCTAAAGCGTGACGGAGTCCTTGAGAGCGGCGAACTTGACCTCGCCGATGCCCGACACGTTCAGCAGTTCCTCAATCGACTTGAAGCCGCCCTGGGTGGTGCGATAGTCGATGATCTTCTGTGCGGTGGCAGGCCCGACGCCCGGCAGACCTTCGAGCTCGGCCATGGTGGCCGAGTTGAGACTGACGAGACTGCCCCCGCCGCTCGCAGCAGTTCCCCCGCCCGCGGTGCCACCAGCCTCAGTCCCTCCGGCTCCGGGTGCACTGCCGGCGTCGCCGCGCTCCGGCACCACGACCTGCTGCCCGTCGGCAACGCGCGCAGCGAGATTGACGGCGGCGAGGTCGGCTTTCGCCGTCGCGCCGCCGGCCAACTCCAATGCCTCGCCGAGACGCGCACCCTCCGCGAGCTCATAGACGCCGGGGGAACGCACGGCGCCGCAGACGTGCACGAGCACACGCGCGGGCGCGCTTGGCGCCGAGTTGGGGGCAAGGCTCGGCGCCTCGACCACCAGTGCCGAGGATCCGCCGGCACGCGAATCCGCCGAGCCGGGCAACACGTAGCGCACCCCGAGCGCCACAACGACAGCGGCGAGCGCTGCGTAGGCGATGAGCTGACGACGAGTGAGCTTCATGCGAGCCTCCGTGTACCGTGACAACCTCGCCTCAGACTAGCGACGGCGACTCGCTCTGCCATCACCCCTCAGGGGCTACAACTGCGGGTGACCAAGAGGACAATGGCGGGCTGGCCGCCGGCAGTTCCGTGTCGGCCGACGCCCGGCGTGGTAGGTTCGCGGCATGGAAGACTACGCACTCTTGATTGTCACGATCATCGTCCTCAGCGGCGCCGCACTGCTCGTTTGGCGCGCCGCCACCGGTCCCGCGCGTTCTACCGTCCGGCGGATTCTCCGCGCCACCCTGGCACTCGTCGTGGCGCTCGTCATCACCGCCTTCGGCGCGTACCAGATCATGAGCTCGCGCACCTTCCAGCTCGCCGGCGACCTGGTGCCGCGTGTCGAGACCAGCGAGAAGGTGGTCGCGCTCACCTTCGACGACGGACCCACACCCGAGTACACCGACGAGGTGCTCGCAACCCTGCGCAAGTACGACGTGCCGGCGACCTTCTACCTGACGGGACACGACAGCGAGCAGAACACGGCCAGCCTGCAGGCGATCGTCGCCGCCGGCCACGAGCTCGGCAACCACACCTACGATCACCCGCGCCTGGTCTTCCTCTCGCGCGCCGCAGTGGCGGACGAGATCGAGCGCACCGACGCCGTCTTTCGCGCCGCCGGCTACGACCAGACGACGACTGTCCGGCCGCCCGGCTGCAAACGACTGCTCACAGCGCCGCTCTACCTCTCCGGCACAAGTCGCACCACCGTGACCTGGGATCTCGAGCCAGACTCGATCGCCGAGATCGCCGAGGACTCCGATGCGATGGTCGCCTATGTCGTCGACGGCGTGCAGCCCGGATCAATCGTGCTGATGCACGTAATGTATCCGTCGCGCGCGGCCTCGCGTGAGGCCTTGCCGCGCATCATCAGGCAGCTCAAGCAGGACGGGTATCGGTTCGCCACCGTCTCCGAGCTGCTCGCCCTGCGCGACAAGAGCTAGGCTCGAGCGAGAAGGCTCGAGCGCGCGAACAACGAGCCGGCGACTGAAACCTGCCCGAGCTCGCCGAGCTTCTCGCCGACCTATTTCACGACGAAGTTGACCAGCTTGCCCGACACGTAGACCTCTTTGAGAATCTGCTTGCCCTCGAGGAAGCGTGCCGTGTTCGCCGACGTCTTGGCCGCGACCAGCACGTCGTCTTGCTCGGCGTCGACCGGCACTTGCAGACGGTCGCGGAGCTTGCCGTTTACCTGCACCACCACGGTCACGACCTCATCGGCGGCGAGGTCGGCGTCCCACGCCGGCCACGGCGCATCGATCACCAGCCCGCCTTGACCGAGCAACTCCCAGACCTCCTCGCCGAGGTGCGGCGCCATCGGCGCCAACAGCAGCGTCATGTCGCCGACGACGCCGCGCCACTCGGCCAGCGTGAGAGCTCCGCGCGCGTTAGTCCACACGTCGAGGACCTCGTTCTGTAACTCCATGAGCGCCGAGACGGCCGTGTTGAATCGAAAGCGCTCAATATCGGTCGTGACCTTGCGAATCGTCTTGTGCAGACGCCGCCGCACGTCGCGGCCCCGCTCGGCCTCGGCCTCGTCCGCCGCGACCCCGCTCCCTTGGGCCTCGAGCACCTCGCAGACGAGGTTCCAGAAGCGGCTGAGGAAGCGGTGGCAGCCCTGCACGCCGCGATCGCTCCAGGCCACGCTCTGCTCAAAGGGTGCGATGAAGAGTTCGTAGACGCGCAGCGAGTCGGCGCCGTGACGCTCGACCACATCGTCCGGCGTCACCACGTTGCCCTTGCTCTTGCTCATCTTCTGGCCGTCCTCAGCCAGCACCATGCCCTGATTCCGCAGGCGCAGGTACGGTTCGCCGAAGCTCAGGTGGCCGGCGTCTTGGGCGACCTTGCAGAAGAAGCGTGCGTAAAGCAGATGCATTACGGCGTGCTCGGCACCGCCGACGTACTGGTCGACGGGCAACCAGTAGTCGACGGCGGCGCGATCGAACGCCGCCGTGGCCTCGTGCGGCGAGGCGAAGCGCAGGTGATACCACGATGAGCAGGCGAACGTGTCCATGGTGTCGGTCTCGCGGCGCGCGGGACCACCGCAACGGGGACACGTGGTCTGCACGAAGCTCTCTACACGAGCCAGCGGCGACTTGCCGTCGTCGGTGGGCTTGAAGTCGTCGATATCGGGCAGCAGTACCGGCAGATCTTCGACCGGCACGGGGACGACGCCGCAGGCGTCGCAGTGCACCATCGGGATCGGCGCGCCCCAGTAGCGCTGGCGGCTGATGAGCCAGTCGCGGATCTTGAAGTTGATCGTCGCCCGAGCGACGCCGCGCTCGCCCAGCCAGGCGACGATGCGCGCAAACGCCTCACCTGGCGCCGGTATGCCGTCGAACTGCCCCGAGTTCACGAGCGATCCGTCGCCGGTGTACGCCTCATCGAGCGTTCCCTGCGGGCCAGCCGGCGGCGCGATCACCTCGACGATCGGCAGGCCGAACTTGGTGGCGAACTGGAAGTCGCGTTCGTCGTGGGCCGGCACGGCCATGATGGCTCCGGTGCCGTAGCCCATGAGCACGTAGTCGCTGATCCAGATCGGGATCTCGGCACCGTTGACCGGGTTCAGCGCGACGGCACCGGTGAAGACGCCGGTCTTCTCCTTCTCGGTGGACATGCGCTCGATCTCGCTCTGGCGCCGCGCCTGTTCCTGGTAGGCAGCCACGGCGGCGCGCTGCTCGGCCGTCGTGAGATCGGCGACCAGCGGATGCTCGGGCGCGAGGACCATGTAGGTGGCGCCGTAGAGCGTGTCCGGCCGGGTCGTGAACACGGTGAGAGGCTCGTCGCGGCCCGGCAATGCGAAGTCGACCTCGGCGCCTTCGCTCCTGCCGATCCAGTTGGCCTGCATGAGCTTGATCTTCTCCGGCCAATCGATCGTCTGCAGGTCGTCCAGCAGGCGCTGGGCGTACTGCGTAATGCGCAGGTACCACTGCTCCAGATCCTTCTTCGTGACGACGCTGCCGCAGCGCCAGCACAGACCGTCGTGCACCTGCTCGTTGGCGAGGATCGTCTTGCAGCTCGGGCACCACCATTGCTGGCCGGTCCCACGGTAGGCGAGGCCGCGCTCGTGCATGAGCAGGAAGAACCACTGCGTCCAGCGGTAGTAGTCGGCGTTGCAGCTCGTGATCTCGCGCGACCAGTCAAACGAGAGGCCCACGAGATCCATCTGACGGTGGTAGTTGGCGATGTTGCGCTCCGTGGTGATGCGCGGATGCACGCCCTGGGCGATGGCGTAGTTCTCGGCCGGCAGACCGAAAGCATCCCAGCCCATCGGATGGAGCACGTTACAGCCGCGCATGCGCATATGGCGCGCGACTGTATCGGTAGGCACGTAGTTACGCAGGTGGCCGACGCTCAGCCCGTTGCCGGACGGGTAAGGGAACATGTCGAGGCAGTAATACTTCGGCTTCTCGGAAGAATCCGGCGCGCGGTTCACGTCGCGCTCCTTCCAGAGACGCTGCCACTTCTGCTCGATGGCGTGCGGGTCGTAGCGTCGGTCCACGTCTATCCTCTCTGGCTGCGGTCGGCCGCGCGCAGGTTGCACCAGCGCAGCCTCAGATAATACCTCAGGAGCGCGCGAGACTGCGCCGCCGCGCCCTCACGGAGGCGCCAAGCCGCCGCGCTTATCTCGCCGCTGCGTACAGGAGAGCGGGACCGGCGGCCTCTTCCGGCCCCGGTCCCGCTCCGTCTGCCTTCATCTGCCGGCGGCGTGGACCACCGCCTACGCGCCGCCTCTGAGGCGGATCGCCGGCTCCGCACCGCCAAGCGGAGCTACGCCCGCCCCTCCGGCGTCACTGCGCCTCGGGAGTCTCCGTCGCGAACGGCGTGGGCAGCGTGCTCGCCGGAGCGGCCACCGGCGCCGTGCTGCCCAGGTCACTGTACGCGATCGAGTACGACCACGCTGACTCACCGGCGCCCCACGAGGCGGTGAGCTCGCGGACCAGGCCGTCGTCGCCGACCGTGAGCGTGACGTCCAGCGGCGCGTCCGCCTTCGGCGCATCGTCCTCGGGGATGAACCCGAACGGGAACACCAGCTCGCTCCGGCCGTCTCTCAGCTCGTGCCGCGCGGCCAAGACGCCGGCGGCCACCGTGCCTCGGTAGACCGTCGCGCCGTCGTCACCGGAAGCGGTGGTCACACCCTGCATGCCCCCCGTGATCCGCTGCAGCGACCCGCCGGTGAGGTCCAGGCGGGTCGGAGCCAGGTACTGTTCGTTCCAACCCTTGGGGTACGTGTTGGGCCCCTCCCAGCCTTGGGGGATGTGAAAGTACAGGTGCCCATCGACGAGCAGCCACTCGCTCACCGCCTGCGTGCCGGTGTCGTTGGTCACGTGCAGGTCGCCGTCGTGCCAGCGCGCCGTCTGGGCGAACCGAGCAACGCCGCCCTGGGAGGCGCGGACGACGGCCGTGCCGGACTGTTGGGTGGACGCGGCGGTCACGGCGGCAGCCTTCTTGACCGCCGCGTAGGCGTCCGCGACGCCCATGCCGCCGGCGTGCGGCCACACGGTGGCCACGGTCACGGCGGCCACGACCACCGCGGCCGCGGCCGCTGCCAGGGCCACGAAGCGGCGCGACCGCGACCAGCGGCCCCACCGCGCGCCGCTCCGGCCCGGCCGCACCGCGCCGTAGGCGTCCGGCGCGTCCGTCAGCGCCTCCTCACGGGCGATGACCTGCGCACACCGCGCCTCGGCCTCACGCAAGCGTCCCTCGAACCCTGGGCTCTGGCGCGGATTCGCCCTTCTCAGAGCGTGGATGTCGTTGCTCTCGAACGAAGTCATGCCTCGACTCCTCCTCGACTGTGAAGTCGTCCTCATCGTCAGTCACCGGACCGCGCCGCGGAGCCGGCCAGGCGCGAAGCGCCCAACGCCGCTCTCGAGCCACATACGGCGCCCCGCGCGGCGTCCACGTCCGTCGCCTCGACGTCTGTAGGCGCCGCCTCGCTGCTCGCGACCGTCCGGTAGGTGTCGCGAAAGCGAAGGCGCGCGCGGTGCAACCGGCCGCGCGCCGTCACCGTGAGACAGCCCATCACCGTCGCGATCTCGGACGACGTGAGGCCCTCCCACTCGGCGAGCAGCAGGACCTCGCGATCGACCGGCTTCAGGCGCGCCAGCGCCGCGTGCACCGCCTCGTGCGCGGCGCCGTCCGCGGACGGCGCCGAGTCCAGACTCGGCGCGGCCGACCGCTCCGCCTGCCGCGCCAGTTCCTCCTGGAGCACCACGCGGCGGCGCTGCGAGCGCCGCTGGTTGGCCATCACGCGGCGCGCGACCGCGTAGACCCAGGCGCGCGCGCCCTCGCCCTCGGGCACGTCGTCGAGCCTGCGCCAGACGGTGAGGAACGCCTCCGCCATCGCGTCCTGGGCGTCGCTCTCGCTCTGCAGACGCCAGCCGCAGTAGGCCAGGATACCCGCGCTGTAAGCGCGGAAGAGCGCGTCGAAGCGCCGTCGTCGTTCTCGGTCTGTGTCCCTCACGGGCAGTACCTCCCTGAGCGTTGCCGGTGGGACCGGTCCCGACCCCTATATGTCCGGCAAGCTGACGAGCGTTTGCATCGTATCGAGACTCATCGCCGCAAGTCGGCGCAGCGCGCGAAGGAGGAGAAGCTGGCGTGCCGATGGTGACCCAGTGTTGACGATCGCCAGCAGACCGATCACGCCGGCGACCACGATCGTCGCGGCTCATCATGACTTCTCACCATGCACGGCCTGTTTGCCGGGGGTCGACGGTCTGCTATACTTCGAAGCCTGCCGGCGGTCCGCCGGCACCACCTCGGTGGGGGTATAGCTCAGTTGGGAGAGCGTTTGGCTGGCAGCCAAAAGGTCACCGGTTCGAGCCCGGTTACCTCCACCACTTCCCCTCCTCACGCTCCTCGATTCCTTCTTCCTCTCGTCTTCCTCGCCGGTATTGGCTCCATGGCCACCGAGATGTGCGCCTCACGTCTCCTGGCGCCCTACTACGGTTCGTCAACGGTGGTGTGGGCCAACATCATCGGGCTTATCCTGGCGGCGTTGTCGTTGGGCTACTGGATCGGCGGCCGCGTCGCCGATCGTCATCCCTCACCGCGTCTGCTGGCGATCCTCGTACTCGCGGCCGCCGCATGGGTCGCCGCCATCCCGTTCATCGCGAAGCCCATCCTCGACCT
Source organism: Thermoleophilia bacterium (assembly GCA_041393415.1). Lineage (GTDB taxonomy): Bacteria > Actinomycetota > Thermoleophilia > UBA2241 > UBA2241 > CAIXSE01. The sequence continues at coordinate 50,078 of JAWKKE010000005.1, forward strand.
GTCCGTGAACGGCATCGAGACACTCTCAACCGGCACGGTCGTCGGCTCGTTCGCAGCGTCACTGGCGCTCTTCGCGCCGCCCGTCGTCGTGCTCGGCACGGTCACACCGTTCGCCATCCGACTGGCGGCGACGGGCGTGGACGATGCGGGGCGCGTCGCCGGGCGCATCTTCGCGCTCTCGACCCTCGGCAGCCTCATCGGCACATTCGGGCCCGCGCTGCTCACGATCCCGCTCATCGGCACGCAACGCACAATGCTGGTGGCCGCGGCGATCCTCGCGCTGGCCGCGGCCCCACTCCTCGGAAGCAAGGCGGCGGCCGGCTTCGCCGCCGCCGCCGCAATCGCCGCTCTCATCCTCGTTCCGCCGGGTGTCGTGAAGGCCGAGCCCGGCCTCATTCACGAGGAGGAATCGCGCTACCAGTTCATCCAAGTCGTGGAGCGCGGCCCCGAACGCTGGCTCTACCTCAATGAGGGGCTCGCTGTGCACTCCGTGTGGCGCGCCGACAGCGTGTTCACCGGCGGTGAGTGGGACGCGTTCCTCACCGCCCCCGCCCTCCTCGGCCGCACGCCGCACAACATCGCCATCCTCGGTAACGCCGGCGGCACCACGGGCCGCGCGCTCGGCGTCTACTACCCGGAGACACACGTCGACGGCGTCGAGATCGACCCGTCCGTGAGCGCCGTGGGGCAGGAGTACTTCGGTCTCGGCGACAACCCGAACGTCACCGTGCACGATGCTGACGCACGGCCCTTCCTGCGCGCCAGCGACGAGCGCTACGACCTCATCTTCATCGACGCCTACCGGCAACCGTACGTGCCCTTCTACCTGGCGACACGCGAGTTCTTCGCTCTCTGTCGCGAGCACCTCGCCGCCGACGGGATCGTCGTCCTCAACGTCTCCTCGGTGCCCGGCGACGATCGCCTCGCGCGCGCGGTCTCCGGCACTCTGGCGAGCGAGTTTCCCGAAGTGCAGACCTGGCAGGCGCTGCGCTTCAACCAGTTCGTCTTCGGCTTCGCGCAAGCTCAGGACGACGGCGAGATAGACGCTCGTCTGCTCGCCGCTCCTGCCGACCTCTTGCCGCTCACGCGGCTCCTCGCCACCCAACGTACACTCGCCACCCCCGCGGCCGATCCCTGGACCGACGACCGTGCTCCCGTGGAGTGGATCACCGATCGCATGATCGCCGCGTACGCGATCCGCGGCAGCGACGAAAGCGAAGTGCCGCTCCCCACCTCGCCCTGACGCCGCCCCACACCCACCCGACCAGCCCGGTGCCGGCCTGAGCCCACCGCCGCGCCTGCGGCGCCGTCCTCGGCCGGGTTTAGTGGCGCGCGCCTGCGGAAAGGATCGTGAACGGAAGCACACCCGGTCCGGGGGCACATCGACCGGGCGCAAGGGCCAGGGGAGGCGAGCATGGAGGATCGGCCGCAGTTTCACGTCACGTACGAGAGACTGCCCGGCGACGTGGGTGTCGTCTCCCTGGAGGGCGAGATCGACATCTACTCCTCGCCGCAGTTCAAAGAGGTCCTGCTGCGAGGCATCGAGGAAGGCGCATCGCGCATCGTCATCGATCTCACCGACGTCACATTCATCGACTCTACCGCCCTTGGCGTGCTCGTCAGCGGCGCAAAGCGTGTGCGACCTCACAACGGGAGCCTCGACATCATCTGTGTCGACGACAACATCATCCGCATCCTCGAGATTACCGGCCTCGATCGCATCTTCGGCGTCTTCACCTCGCGCGGCGAAGCGCTCGAGGCGGTGGCGTCATGATGTAGCGCGGCATTCTCCGCGCACGAGCGGCAAGGGCGGGTCATCCGCCAAGGGGGGAAGTGAGCACATGGAGAATCGCACCACCACAGTCCTGCGTGGTCACAGACTGCGGAGCGCCTCCGAGGGCACTACCAAGACGCGCACGTATGGCGTCGGCCGCACCTGCATCGTCGAGGGGTGCGGCACGCGTCTGTCCGCCTACAACCCATCGCGCACTTGTGCACTGCACGAGGGCATGTGGCGCGAGGACAATCGCCGCGGTTCACGACGCAGCGCCCCTCGCGAGGAGGTCACCCGGCGCTGTTCGTTCGAAGGCTGCGGCCGAGAGTTCACCTCCGCCAACCCTGCCAAGCGCTACTGCTGCGACGCGTGTCGCATGAAGGCTTTTCAGGCGCGTGTGATGGCGGCGCGACGTGTAAGCGACCTCTCGGACGCTCAGCGCGCAAGCTAGAACACTGGGCAATACGTCTCGCCAGCGCCTACGCTACGCGGAGATGGCATTGAACGCCGGCGGAATCAGCGGCGTCCTACCGTAGACGAGCGCCATGACCGCCTCGTCGAGCGTCTCGTAGACAGGCACCAGGTTCGGCAAACCAACGATCGCCAGCGTGCGCCGCACCTGACCCTGAGGACGGACGAGGACGAGTTCCGTGCGTGACGGACGTTGATCCCCCGCAACCGCGACGACGAAGCCCACGAACGCTGAATCGACGAACGTGGTGGCGGACAGATCGAAGACGAGGTCGTTCTGGTGGTAGAGCGGCCCCAGTTGGCGCTTGAGGAAGCGGTCGATCTCGGGAACATTGCGCGAGTCGTACTCGCCCTCGAGCGAGAGGATGGGCGGCGCCGTTCGCGGCGTGCGCGGCCACGTCAGACGCAGAGTGGCACCCCCAACGTCGACTTCCTCGACGTGCCACGGGCGCTGCGCCGCTCTGTGTGCCACTGACTGCCTCCCCGACCGTTGACGACCGCCTATGACGCTAAGTCACGAACCGACGCCTGTAAAGCCGATTTGGGGCGTTCACCAATGAGGTTTCAGGCAAGCCTGAGGGATGCCTGAGAAGCCTCAAGACTCAAGCGAGCAGGGCTCAGGCGAGAGTCGAGAGTCGAGGCTGAGAGAGCCTCAGGAGTCTTCGTTCTGCGCGGCGAGCTTGATGCGACGCTGCTGCGGCTCACGTTCCTTGAGCAGCGTCGTGATGGGGCTGGCGATGAAGATGGACGAGTACGCCCCGGAAAGGATGCCGATGAGGAGAGCGAAGGCGAAGTCCTTGAGCGTGTCGCCGCCGAAGAAGAGGAGGCACAGCACCGGCAGCAGCGTGGTGAGCGTGGTATTCATCGACCGCGTGAGCGTCTGCGCAAGCGAGACGTTGACGATCTCGCCGTACGGACGGCGACTAAGGCGTGGCTCGTTCTCGCGGATCCGGTCGTAGATGATGACCGTGTCGTAGAGAGAGTAGCCGAGAATGGTGAGCACGGCGGCAATGGTCGCCGTCGTGACCTCGCGTCCTGTGAGCGAGTAGACGCCGACAACGATGAGCAAGTCGTGGATCTCGGCGGCAATGGCGCCGACCGCGAACTGCCATTTGAAACGGATGGCGACGTACACGACGATGAGGACGAGAGCGATTGCCATGGCCTCCAGCGACGAGGTGATGACCTGGCGCCCGAACGAAGCGCCCACGAGCTCGAGCTGAAACACCTCCGTGCCGTCTTTGTCGGCGATGCCGAAGGCTTCGTCGAGAGCCTGACGCAGTGCGCTCTGCTGGTCGGGTGTCAGCGTCTCGGTCTGGATCTGGTAGCCGGCGAGCCCTGAGCCGGCAACGTTCTCCGTCCCCTGAATCTGCGCCGTCCCATAGCCCGCATCGCTGACGACCTGGCGAACGTCGGCCATCTCCGGCTCATTCACGAAAGCAACGGCGATGCGCGTGCCCTCCTTGAACTCGAGCCCGTAGTTGAGACCGTGGAGCGGATTGCCGCCACCGCGAATGAAGAGACTGGCCAGACCGATGAGGATGATGGCGCCGGAGATGGCGAACCACCAGCGCTTATGCCCGGTGAAGTCGAAGGAGTACACCCTGCGCATGAAGCTCATGGCGCTACCTCCGCTTCTTTCTGCGCGATGTAGACGCGCGCGAGCGTCCGGACGCACTGGACGGTTTGGGTTTGGCGCTTGCCGCCGGTTGAGTGTCGTCGGCGCCGGCCACCTCTGCGTCGGCGGTACCCGCGTCGGCCCCGCTCACTGCGACGGCCGTCGCACCGGCAGCGCGACGCGTCGCACCCGTGCCGGCTGCTGAGCGAGTCGTGTTCTCGAGCGGCACGACCTGCGTGTTCCTTACACCCATGAGCGACGGCCTATTGAAGAAGGAGAACCCGGCCAGGAGGCCGAGCATGGCCCGCGTAAACAGGACCGCGGTCAGCATGCTGACAAGAACACCGAGGATGAGCGTGAGGGCGAAGCCCTTCGGCGACGCCGTGCCGAAGACGAAGAGCACGGCGGCAGTGAGGATCGTGAGAATGTTCGCGTCGAGAATGGTCTTGAAGCCGCGGGCGTAGCCCGAGTTGACCGCAGAGCGAACCGTCTTGCCGGAGCGTACCTCTTCCTTGATGCGCTCGAAGATGACGACGTTGGCGTCGGCGGCCACACCAATCGTAAGGATCATGCCGGCGATGCCGGGCAGGGTGAGCGTGACGGGGATGGCGTTGAAGAGCCCCCAGAGCAGGACGCCGTAGACGATGAGCGCGAGGTCGGCGACCAGGCCGAGGAAGCGGTAGTACAGCAGCATGTAGAGGAGGACGAGCCCGAGACCCGCGAGACCAGCCATGAGCGCCTGATTGAGCGAGTCGCGACCCAGTGTCGCGGAGACCTGCTGCTGATACGCCGGTTCGAGCTTCACGGGGAGGGCGCCGATGTTGAGCACCAGAGCGAGATCTTGCGACTCCGCGACCGTCATGCTGCCGCCGCTGATCTCGGCGCCACCGCTGATGCCGTTGCGCAGTTCCGAATTCGTGTAGTCGATCATCGGGTCTGACTGCATCTCGTTGTCGAGAACGATGGCGAAGGTCTGCGCCTCGTTCTTGAGCAGACCCGTGCGATACAACTCACGCGTGACCTGCTGGAATGTGTCGCTGCCCTCATCGGTGAACTCAATGGTGACGTTTGGCTTGCCGTCCTGGCCGAAGCCGGCTTGCGCGCTCTTCACCGCTTCGCCGGTCATGACCGGCGGCCGGGTGTACACGAACCAGTACTGCGGCACCTCGGCAGTGGGATCCTCTTTCGTGTACACGAGCGCGTACTTGTCTGTGTTGAGGTCTTCGGAGAGCTTGTCGATCTCGGCCTGCGACACGCCCTGGCTCCGCAATTCCTTGAGCGCCGCCTCTTTGCTCTCCATATAGGAGACCGGCCGCGATTCTGCGTCGTCTTTGTAGAACTCCAACTGCGCCGTGGAGCCGATAGTAGACAAGGCGCGCTCCACGTCTTGCACGCCCGGCAAGGCAACCGAGATCTGGTCCGCACCCTGGCGTTGAATGACCGACTCGGTGACACCGAAGCCGTTGACGCGGCGCTCGAGAATCGAGATCGTGAGATCGAGTTGGTCCGAGGTAGGCGTGCCGCCATCGGAGGTCTTGGCAGTGAAGACGACCTCGAGACCGCCCTGAAGATCGAGGCCGAGGCGTGTCTTCACGCTCGGCGGGACGATGTAATAGACGGCCACGGCCACGAGCGCGGCCATGAACAGCATGATGAGTAAGTTTCTGTGTCGCTTCACGTGTCGTCGGAGCCCTTGGGGGCCTGCAAGTCAGTGGCAGAGCCTACTTGAGCCGGACGCGCAGCACAAACCGCCGCCCTGGTGACAAACGCGCATTCGTGATGCCGAGGCGTTCGCTCAGCGATCGCGATCTCGATCGCGCAAGAAGCTCGGGATGTCGAGCACGTCGTCGGAGACGTCGAACGCCGGCCGCCGCTCCTCAGAAAGGAACGGCTTAGGCGCCGCGGCCTCACGTTCCGGCCGGTCGACGTTGTCCGGCTTCTTCACTCGCGCCGGGGCGTCGGCGCCCACCGGCCGATCGAAACCCGTGGCGACGACTGTGACCCTGATCTCGTCGCCGAGAGATGGATCAATGACCGCACCAAAGATGATGTTGCACTCCTTGTCGGCGGCGCTGGCGATGATCTCGGCCGCCTCGTTAATCTCGAAGAGGCCCAAGTCGGTGCCACCGGTGATGTTGAGCAAGATGCCGCGAGCGCCCTCCACACTGGCCTCGAGGAGCGGCGAGCTGATCGCCGCCCGCGCCGCCTCGATGGCACGGTTCTCCCCGGCGGCGGTACCGATGCCCATCAACGCCGAGCCGGCGTCCTTCATGATCGTGCGCACGTCGGCAAAGTCGAGGTTGATGAGTCCGGGCACCGTAATGAGATCGGTGATGCCTTGCACGCCCTGGCGAAGGACGTCGTCGGCGACCTTGAACGCGTCGATGACCGACGTACGCCGCTCAACCACCTCGAGCAGACGGTCGTTGGGGATGACGATGAGCGTGTCGACCTTGTCGGCGAGGGCGACGATGCCGTCGGCGGCCTGCTGCGAGCGCCGCTTGCCCTCGAACGTGAACGGCCTGGTGACCACGCCCACCGTGAGGGCGCCGAGTTCCTTGGCGATTTCGGCGATCACGGGGGCGGCGCCGGTACCGGTACCGCCGCCCTTACCCGCAGTGACGAACACCATGTCGGCGCCCTTGAGGGCGTCGCGCAACTCGTCCTTGCTCTCCATGGCCGCTTGGTAGCCGATGTTCGGGTTGGCCCCAGCGCCGAGGCCGCGAGTTATCTTGCTGCCGATGTGAATCTTCACATCGGCGTCGCACATCTGCAGCGCTTGCGCATCGGTGTTGACGGCGAGAAGCTCGACCCCACGCAAGCCCGCGTCGACCATTCGATTGACGGCGTTGGTACCGCCGCCCCCCACACCGACGACCTTGATCACGGCGAGGTAGTTCGCTGACGCGTCGATCATCTTGGGGACCCCTCCTATCGCGGTCGAGACTCGCCGTGAGCACACCGGGCAACCCTCAACGTGTGGTCGAGGTTTCGCCTCGACGTCTCCTTACCGCAAAAACCGCTGGATTGCAGCAATGCTTCGAACCAAGCCGGAGTGACTCGGAAGCGATATCCGGCGTAGGAATTACCATACTGACGCCTTAGGAAGGTGTCAAATGTCGGCTTCAATTGGACCTCAATAGACAAGCCTCAAGTACACCTTGATAGCTCGATTGCGTCACGGCAGCACCGGTCGAGCCAAGACGCGATCGGGCATCGAGACATCCATGAAGACGCACGAAGTCCCTGCGTCAGAATACCGCTTCAGGACCGCCTTGAGCGCCAGCAGCTTGGCGCGAGCACGTTCGCCGCTCCCCCAAACCACCTCCAGGCCGTCGCTGAACAGCAGACGCACCTGTCCGTCTTCCACGACGAGCACGTCGAGACGGTCGCGAAGCGCGGAGGAAAGACCGACGGCGACACCGGTCATGAGCCGACCGGACGCGTCTTCGAGAGCGCCTCCGGGGGTGAGATCGGCTGCGACGGCGAAACGCGGCAGCTTGAGCGACGCGTCGACCGGACCCGCCTGGAGGGCGGCAACGAGGTCGGGGTCGGTCTCCTGCTGTCCATCGTCTGCGACGCCGGCGGAGCCTGCATCGGCCGACTTCTCTTCCGAGGAAGCGACGCTCGGGCTGGGAGACGGTGACGAGTCATCGTCGCTGCCGGCGTCGGCGAGCGGCAACGCGTTCTCGCCTGCGGCGGTCTCTGACTCGCTGTCTCCGGACGGCTCCTGGGCAGATGCCGCCAGTGTGCCGTTCACCTCGCCGGCTCCAGCGACCTTGGCGACCACATGGCCGGAGTCGGCGACGACGAACCAGCCGTTCGCGGCGAGTACGTAAGCGATGGGAACGTGCTCGTGCACCTCCACGCGCAGCGTCGTCGGAAAGTCACGATCGACGCTGACCGATGCCACGTAGGGGACCGTCTCCAGCGTCTTGCCGACGTCCTCGTTGGTCACCGTGAAGAGGTTACGTTTGAGGTAGTCGCGGCGCAGCAGACGCTCCAAGCGGTCTTTCGGGACCAGCGAGCTGCCCCCGACGGCGATCTTCTCGATCGCAAACGCGGAGGAGTTGCGACCCCACGCGTAGATCGCCGCAGGAAGAACGAGAATCGCGAGCGCAAGGAACACCGTCGACAAGAGACGGGCGTGACCGCGCCGCTGGCCGCGCTGAGAGGCCATTCAGAGGTACCTTCGTGACGCCAACACCTACCGCACAGTATTCGCGGACGGGCGCTTCGGCCCTTGCTCGGCGAGCACTGCCAGGAGTTGCTCGCCGGCGCGCGACACATCGCCGGCGCCCATGGTGAGCACCAGATCGCCGGGACGCAGGCGCGGCGCAAGGTAGCCGGTGACGTCGTTGATACGAGGGATGTACACCACGGGCCCGCCGGGGCGCGCGCTCAGATATCCGTCGACGATGAGCTTGCCGGTGACGCCCGGCTCAGGCTCTTCACGCGCCGGAAAGATGTCGGTGACGATCGCCTCGTCGGCCAACGCGAGCGCCTCGCCAAACTCGCGCTGCAGGTAGCGCGTGCGCGAGTAGAGATGCGGCTGGAAGATCGCGATCACCCGGCCATGTTCACCCTGTTTGGCCGCCTGCAGCGTGGCGCGAATCTCCGTGGGGTGATGAGCGTAATCGTCGACCACCGCCACGCCCTCGACATCCCCCATGTGCTGGAAGCGGCGGGCGGCGCCGCTGAACGTAGCGAGGTGCGGCGCCACGGTGGCCGGCTCGAGGCCGGTGTGCCGGAGCACGGCGAGGGCGACAAGCGCGTTGAGGATGTTGTGCTCACCCGGCACGCGCAGGGTGATGCGGGCCAGCTCCTCCCCCGCCGCACGGACGATGAACTCGCTGCCGCGATCGTCGACACTCAGAATGTCGGCCTGAAGATCGCCACGGCCGATCCCGACAAGCACGACGGCCGCCCGCGTATGCTCGCACAAGTCCTCGCCGCCGCTGTCGGCGACGAGCACCAGAAGGCCGTCTGGCGGCAGCGGCGCGACGAAACGCCGGAACACGTCGCGCACGTCGTCGAGGCAGCCGTAGTTGGCGTGGTGATCGAGCTCGACGTTGCTGACCGCAGCGACCTCCGGACGAAGGTAGACCAAGCTGCCGTCGCTCTCGTCGGCCTCGGCGACGAGCCATGGTCCCTCGCCAACGCCGGCGTTGGAGCCGATGTCGTTGAGCTCCCCGCCGACGAGGAACGTAGGATCGCAGCCCGCTTGATACAGGGCGTGGGCAATCATCGACGAAATCGTCGTCTTGCCATGTGTTCCGGCGATCGCTATACCCCGCCGCAGAGTCATGACCCGCGCGAGCATCTCGGCGCGCGCCAGAACCGGCAGGCCGGCGGCGCGCGCCGCGCGCACTTCAGGGTTTGACTCCGGGATCGCGGATGAGATCACGACTAGAGCGGCAGCGCCAAGGTTCTCGGCCGCGTGACCGACATTGACCGTGATGCCGGCGTCCTCAAGATTGCGCGTATAGCGCGATGCCTTGAGGTCCGAGCCGGAGACACGCACGCCGAGACGGGTAAGCACCATGGCGATCCCACTCATGCCGGCGCCGCCGATCCCGACGAAGTGGACAGGCTGCGGAAAGTTGTTGGTCACATCGTCAGGTGTCACGTCATCTCTCCAGGATCGTTTCGATCTCGTCGACCACGCGTTGCGCCGCGTCTGGCCGGCCCAAAGCGGCGCTTGCTGCCGCCATCGCCGCTAGCCGCCCGGGATCGGCGACCAGCCCCTCCACGAGGCGCCCCAGCAACGGCCCGGTGAGCACGGCGTCGTCGACCACCAATGCAGCGCCGCCACGCTCCATCCACTGCGCGTTCTTGCGCTGGTGATCTGCAGTCGCATGCGGATAGGGCACCAGGATCGCCGGCCGGCCGTGAGCGGCGAGCTCGGCGACGGATCCTCCAGCACGCGCCACCACCAGTGTAGCCGCCGCCATCGCCGCGGCCAGTCGCTCACTGTAGGGCAGCACGTGGTAGCGCTCAAACCGCTCGCCCTTGGCCGCAAGCCGGGCGCGCACGTCGTCGTAGTTGCGCGGCCCGCACACATGAACCAGTTCGAAGTCGAGCTCGCGGCCGGCGAAGGCGTCGATGCAGGCAGTATTGATGCTTTGCGCTCCTTGACTGCCGCCGAAGACGAGGACGACGGGGAGATCACCGCGCAGCGCGAATGCCTCACGGCCCTCCGCCGCCGTCGCCGCCAGTTGCGCGGCGGAGAGCGGCCGACCGGTGACGACGAACTTCGGCGGCTGCAACTCCTTGATGGGGAAACTCAGGCAAACGCGGCGCACGAAGGGTCGCAGGAGCTGATTGGCGACCCCGAGGTGGGCGTCCGCTTCGAGCGCCAGCGCCGGCACGCCACGCAACGCCGCGAGGGCGATGATAGGACCGCTGGCGTAACCGCCGCCGCCTACGGCGACGTTCGGGCGCGCCTCGCCGAGGATCTCGAGAGATCTGGGTGTCGCCGCCGCCAGAAGACCAAGCGTGTGCGCGTGTGCCCGCGGCGAGAGACCGCGCGTAATGCCCTTGAGTTCCATGGCATAGGCGGTATATGCAGCGGGAATGCGCTCGACCTGCGACGGTGTGGTAACGACAACGACGCGCGCGCCTCGCCGCCGTGCCTCATCCGCGACGGCGAGGATTGGCTGCAGGTGGCCGCCCGTCCCCCCCGCGGCCAGCAGCACGCACATTCCGTTGAGGGCTGGCGGCAATGAAGCTCCTTCGATTGGTGGCAATGTTCATGAGGATGCCGATGCTCGCGAGCACGACGACGAGACTCGTGCCACCGAGCGAGACGAGCGGCAGCGGCACACCCGTCAGGGGCAATGCCCCCAACGCAGCGCCGATGTTGATGCAGGCCTGGCCGACGATGATGGCAGCGATGCCCGTGGCAAGCAGCTTGCCAAACATGTCCTTACACGTGAGAGCGACACGGAAGCAAACCCAGGCCAGCGCCGAGTAGAGAGCGATGAGCCCAACGAGGCCGAAGAGACCGAGCTCCTCGCCGATGATGCCGACGATCATGTCGGTGTCTTGCTCCGGGAGGTAGCCGAACTTCTGTACCGAATTGCCAAGACCCACACCGAAGAGGCCGCCGGAGGCCACTGAGATCAGCGACTGCGTCGCCTGATACCCCGTGTCACCGGCGTCCCTCCAGGGGTCGAAGAACGTCATCAGACGCTCCAGACGGTACGGTTCGGAAATGATCATGGCGACGATGGCGGCGACGCCGACAGCACCCAGCAGCGCCAGGTGACGCAGCCGCGAACCGCCGGCGACGAGGACGGCAAACACCGCGCCGGTAAGAACAAGCGTGCTGCCGAGGTCCGGCTGACGCATGATGAGGGCCGCCGCCGGGACAACGCCAACGGCGGCCAGCAGCAGGAAGTGCTTGAACTTCGTCACTTCGCCGGGACGAGCCGCGACGAGCGTCGCAATAAGCATGACGGCGGCAATCTTGGCGATCTCGCTCGGCTGAAAGCCCTGACCACCGACGACAATCCATCGGCGAGCCCCATTGACGACCACTCCGACACCGGGAATGAGCACGAGGACGAGCAGCAGCAGTGCCCCGCCGGCGACCGGTAGCGCCATCTTCTTGTACCAGACGTAGTCAACGCGCGACAGCGCCCAGAGCGCGGCCAGCCCAAGACCGGCGAACACCACTTGGCGGCCGATGAGGTAGTAGGTGGAGCCGTGCTCGAAGTACGCCTGCGCGGCCGAGGCGCTGTAGGCCATGACGAGGCCGTACAGCAGCAGAAGAAGGGCGACCACGAAGAGGGCCCGACGAGTGGCGACGCCCGGCGCAAGGACGGCGCGAATCGTCTGCTGAGCGTGGGCTTTCGGCGCTGCCCCCGCTGCGTGCCGAGACGCGTGACCAGGTCGGCGCGCGGGCGCCGAGCGAGCACGGCGATCGGCGCGCGCTGCGGCGCGCTGCTCTTCGATCGATCGCGCCGGCCGCACGCTGTGTTGCGGTCTCGATGTCACACGTTCTCCGTGTCTCGCAGATCATCCACGAGCGTGATGAAATGCTCGCCGCGCGCGACGTAGTCACGGTACTGATCCCAGCTCGCGCAGGCGGGGCTGAGGAGCACGACGTCTCCCGGGAGAGCGGCGCGCGCCGCCGTGCGCACGGCGTTTTCGAGGTCGCCGCAGACGACGCACGGCGTTGCTCCGGCGGAGACGGCCTGGCGAGTGGCGAACGCTTCAGCGAGAGCCGCCGCCGTAGCACCGACGAGCAGTACCTCCTTGACAACGCCCTCCGTCGCAACGGCGAGATCTCGGTAGTCGGCACCCTTGTCGAAGCCGCCGAGGATGAGATGAACGGGTCCCGCGTACGCCGTCAGCGCCTTGCAGGTCGCGTCGATGTTCGTCGCTTTCGAGTCGTTGACGTACGTCACCCCGCCGACGACGCCGACAACCTGCAGACGGTGCGGCACACCCTTGAACGATCGTAGTGTCTCGGCGATGCTGGCGGCGGGAACACCGGCGGCGGCAGTAGCGGCGGCCGCAGCGAGCGAGTTCTCCAGATTGTGCCGACCCTTGAGCGCCAGCGCGGCGGCGCTGCAGAGCGGGACGCGCTGCTCGTCGTGATCAAGCCAGAGCTCGCCGTCGTTGTCGACCCCCGCCACAAGATTGTGGGCGGCGTGACCCGGACGAGCCGAGAACCACGCGTGCCGGCCCCCGCCCAGAGCACGAAGCGCCGGCACCTCCGCCAGCGTGTTGGGATCGTCGGCGTTCAGCAGAACGAGATCGCCGCCGTGCTGATTGGCGACGATGCGCAGCTTCGCGTCGACGTAGGCGCGATAGCTGCCGTGTCGATCGAGGTGGTCCTCCGTCAGATTGAGCAGCACGGCGACGTCTGGCCGAAAGCGCTCGATGTGCTCGAGCTGAAAGCTCGACAGCTCGGCGACGATCGTCGCCTGCGGGGGGATTGTGTCTGGCATCTCCGCGAGGGCATAGCCGACATTGCCACCTACCGCGACCGGAAAGTCTGCGTCGCGAAGGATCGCGCCGGTGAGCTCCGTTGTCGTCGTCTTTCCGTTGGTCCCGGTGATGCCAATGAGACGGTTCTCGAGAAAGCGCGTCGCAAACTCAACCTCGCTCCACACGGTGATCCCGCGCGCCAACGCCGCCAGCACGATGGGACTCGTGTCCGGGACACCGGGGCTCTTGACGAGAAGGTCGACTCCCGCGGGCAACTGAGCGGCGGCACCAAGCGACAGCGCAACACCCGCCGCCTCGAGCTCGGTGATGATCTCACCGGAGAGGCTGGTGTCTTCATCGAGACCGGTGACGGTCGCCGCCGGGAGCCGGCGACGAGCGAGCAGCGCCGCCGGCCGGCCGCTGCGCCGCAGACCGAGGACGGCGAGCGAGCGAATCTCGGCGATCTCCATCGACCCTCCTCAGAATGTCGCGTAGTAGGCCACGAAGCCGGCCCCCGCGAAGATCGCGGCGATGATCCAGAAACGCACGATGATCTTCGTCTCGGACCAAGCCTTGAGTTCGAAGTGGTGGTGCAATGGCGCCATCAACAGAACGCGGCGATGAAAGAGCTTGTACGAGAGCACTTGCGCGGTAACTGAGGCGGCCTCGATGACGAATAATCCGCCGAGGATCAACAGTACCAACTCGGTCCCGGTGAGCACGGCGAGACCGGCGACGGCCCCACCAAGCCCGAGCGAACCTGTATCCCCCATAAAGACGTCGGCGGGGAACGTGTTGTACCACAGGAACCCCAGACAAGCACCGCCGACGCAGCCGGCGACGACCATGAGATCGCTGATCCCCGGATCGTTGGCGTTGCGCCCGATGATGAAGGCAATGCCGGCCATGGCGACGAGCACGATCGCGGAGGCCCCGGCCGCCAGACCGTCAAGGCCATCGGTGAGATTGACGGCGTTCGAGAAACCGACCAGCGTCAGGAAGACCAAAGCATAGAAGCCGAAGGTGCCGAGCTCCAGACGGACGTCGGAGAACGGAAGATCGACACGCGTCGTAATACCGGCAAACCGCAGGGCGATGAATCCGACGAGCAGCGCCAGCAAGAGCTGCAGGAGCACCTTGACTCGCGCCGAGAGCCCCAGCGAGCGTTTGCGCGAGATCTTCGTCCAGTCGTCGATGAAGCCGATGAAGGCGTTGCCGAACGCGGCGATCATGACCGTGATCGAGGCCACCGAGAAGCGGCTGAAGACGATGAACGGGATGAGGACGGCGATCCAGATCGCGAGGCCGCCCATCGTCGGTGTGCCCTCCTTGGTCTTGTGCGCCTCGGGGCCCTCTTCGCGGATGTTCTGACCGAACTCGTTGAGACGCAGCCAGCGAATGAACGGCGGGCCGATCACGAGCATAAGGACCATCGCCAGTACGCTGGCGCCCATCGCCCTAAGCATCGCCGTCCCCTCGCAGCGCCTCGGCAACGCGTTCGAGGCGCAAGGCTCGTGACGCCTTCACGAGCACAGCGCTGCCCTGGGGAACCAGTTGGGGCAGCGCCGGCAGACACTCCTCCACGGTCGCACACCAGGATTCGTCCGAAGCACCCACGAGCATGTCGCGAGCGAGCTCGCCGACGGCGACGAGACGCACGCCGGCGGCGGCGCAGTGCTCGCCGACGGCGCGGTGATAATCATTCGCCTGCGGTCCCAGCTCGTACATGTCGCCAAGCACGGCGACGGCGGGGCGACCGTCGGCGATGGCCACGAGATGATCGACGGCCGCCATCATGGCCACCGGGTTGGCGTTGTAGGCGTCGTTGAGCAGAAGACCGTTGCCGGGGAGGCGCGCGAGGGCGCCGCGGAGGTCGCTGAAAGCGACTTGAGCGGCGCCCTCGCGCGCCTCCCCCAATCCGTAACCGAGCTCCACGAAAGCCGCGACCGCCGCCATGGCGTCGTGCAGGTAGTGGCTCCCGGTGAAGCTGAAGACCATCTCCTCCCGCCGGCCGAAAGCGTCGATTGTCACCCAGGTTGACTCGCCCTGGCGTTCTTCGTCGACCAGCCGCACGTCGGCGTGCGGCCCGCCGAACGTGACCACGCGGCCGGCGTAACGATCGAGGTGCGGAGAGAGCAACGGCTCATCGGCCGGAATCACCGCCGCGCCCTCGACGAGACTCTCGAGGAGCTCAGCCTTGGCCGCGGCGACATCGGCCATCGTGCCGAGCAGTTCCAGGTGCACCGGAGCGATGGTCGTGATGATGCCGACGTCGGGTTGAGCGATCGCTGCGAGCTCGCGAATCTGACTGCGGCCGCGCATGCCCATCTCAACGACCGCGACTTCGCTGTCGGCCTCGAGACCGAGAAGCGTGAGCGGCACGCCGATTTCGTTATTGAGGTTGCCGCTTGTCGCCACGACGCGCGCCACAGGTCGCAGAAGCGCGGCGAGGATGTCCTTGGTCGCGGTCTTGCCGGCGCTGCCGGTGATCGCCGCGACCTTGACCGCGGCGCGGCGGCGCACCTCGGCGGCGAGTCGCTGCAAGGCGAAGCGCGTGTCGGCGACCACGATCCGCGCCGCGACGTCGGTGAGCTCCGGCGCGGATCGCGCCTCAACCATCACGGCGCGCGCGCCTTGGGCGACAGCCCGAGCGGCGTGCTCGCCGCCGTCGAAGCGCTCGCCCCGCAGTCCGACAAACAGTTCGCCCGCGCGCAACGTCCGCGTGTCGGTGCTCACAGCCGCGATCACGGCGGTCGGGTCACCCTCGGTGAGTCGCCCGCCGCACACTGCGGCGATCTCCTGTAACGTCAACGCCAGCATGCCTACCCCGCAGCGCGCATCTCATGAACGACGTCGTGGGCAACGTCGCGATCGTCGAAGGGGATACGCTGATCACCGATCGTCTGACCCTGCTCGTGTCCCTTGCCGGCGATCACCACGAGGTCGCCAGGCTGCGCCTCACGGAACGCCATGCGAATCGCCTCGCGCCGATCCTGCTCGATGACGAGCGCGGGCAGTAGCTTCTCGGGCACGCCGGCGACGATCTCCGAGATGATCGCAGCCGGATCTTCGCTGCGCGGGTTGTCCGAGGTGACAAAGGCGCGATCGGCAAGGCGTACCGCAATCGCGCCCATCAGCGGACGTTTGCCGCGGTCGCGATCACCGCCGCAACCGAAGACGACGAGCACGCGACCGCCGCTGATAGCGCGCGCGGCGCGCAGTGCGTTCTCGAGCGAATCCGGCGTGTGCGAGTAGTCAACGACGATGTCGAAGCTCTGTCCGGCGCGCACCGATTCGAACCGACCAGGCACGCCCTCCTGCACGGCAAGCGCCTCACGCACAGCTTCGATGGGGAGCCCAAGGGCCAGCGCCGTGGTCGCCGCCGCCAAGGCGTTCTCGACGTTGAAGCGCGCCGCAAGACGAAGGGTGAGGCGCTCGACGACGCCGAGCCTCGACACCTCGAGCGTGAACTCGGAACCTGCGGCGCGCAGATCGACATCGCGCGCCAGGGCCGCGGGCTGCACACCGTCGAGCTCGGCATCAGCCAGCGCATAGGTCCACAGGTCGTCGCCGTACACGCCGGCACACTCGGCCGCGAGCCGCCGACCGTACGCATCTCCGACGTTGACGACCGCGACGCTGTGCCCGTTGCGGTGGCCGTCCGGCAAGAAGAGCCGTCGCTTGGCGGCGAAGTAGTCGTCCAGGTCGCTGTGGAAGTCGAGGTGGTCGCGCGTGAGATTGGTGAACACGACCGCGTCGAAATCGATGCCGACGGCGCGGTCGAGAGCGAGGGCGTGCGAGCTGATCTCGAGAGCGCACGCCTCGTCGCCGACGTCGCGCATCTCGCGAAACATCCGTTGCAGGTCGAGGGACTCCGCAGTCGTCAGCCGCACCGGGTAGTCGCGCCCGCCAATACGGTTGACAACCGTGCCGAGCAGCGCCGCTTGGCGGCCGGCGGCCGCAACCATGCCGGCGATCAGATGCGCGGTCGTGGTCTTGCCGTTGGTGCCCGTCACCCCGGCAACCAGCAGTTCGTGCGACGGGTCGCCGAACCAGTGCGCCGCCATGAGCGCCAGCGCCCGACGCACCGAAGGAACGAGCACCCTCGGCACTTCCGGCTCGACCGGTCGCTCACAGACGAGTGCCGCCGCCCCCGATGCGGCGGCGCGTGCCGCAAACGAATGCCCGTCGGAGCGGAGTCCGGGCACGCAGAAGAACACCACACCGGGGCTGACGTCGGCGGTGTGGTAGGCAAGGCCGCAAACCGCGGTGGAGGGGTCGCCGAGCAGCTGCGCGCCGGGGACCACCGCAACTAACTCCGCAAGCTTCATCGACCGCAATCCTACCAAACCGCCCCTCCCTTCCCCTGACGCCCCATCACCTGTCGGATCCGGTGGCGCGCCGGGCTCACGGCGCGATCTCCAGATGCTGCAAAGCGAAGCTCATGATCTCGCGCACCGCCGGCGCGGCGATGTCGCCGCCGTAGATCGAGCTGCGCGGCGAGTCGACGGCAACGAGCACGACGAGCTTAGGATCATCGGCGGGCACCATACCCGCGAAAGAAGCGACGTAGTTGTACTTGGAGTAGCCGCTGCCGTCGGGCAGAGGCTTCTCCGACGTACCGGTCTTGCCGGCAACCTTGTAGCCGGCGATCTTGGCCTTCTGGCCGGTGCCGGCGTCCACCGCTTTGGTGAGCATCTTACGAACCTGCTTGGCCACGCGGGCCGGGATCACCCGAGTCGGCGCCTCGGTCTGATTCTCCTGATCGCCGACCTGCAGAACCAGCTTCGGCGCCACCATGACGCCGTCGTTCGCCACAGCACACACGGCGGTGGCCATCTGCAGCGGAGTCACGGCGATCCCCTGCCCCATCGGAATATTGCCGATCGAGGAGTCTGACCATTGGTCGAGCGACGGCACGATTCCGGAGCTCTCGCCGGGGAAGCCGATGCCGCTGGCCTGACCGAAGTGGAAGGCCTCGATCCACTTGTACAGGCCTGCCTTGCCCATCATCTGCGCAATCGTCACGGCGCCGACGTTGCTCGACCACTGCAGGATCTCAGCAAGGGAGTAGGTGACCGTGCCGCGTTCGTGCGACTCATTGATCACCCTGTCGGCAACGCGAATACTCGGCGCCAGCGTAAACGTGTCGTCTGACGACACGGTGCCGTCGGCCAGGGCTCCCGAGATCGTCACCATCTTGAAGATCGAGCCCGGTTCATAGAGATCGTTGGTCACCATGTTGTCTTCGGTCTCCGGGTGTACGCCGAAGACGTGGTTCTTCACGACCGGGGCATTGACCATCGCCAAAATCTCGCCGCTCTCCGGATTCATGACGACCGCCACGGCCGACTTGGCGCCCGAGCTCTTCAGGGTACGCGTCAACACGTCCTCGGCCATGTACTGGATCTCCGCATCCAGCGTGAGGCGCACGTCGGCGCCCGGCACGGGATCGGTCTGCTCAAGCGTGCGCAGGAGACGCTCGCTCGTGTCTCGCACCACCACCTGGCTGCCGGCAACACCGGCGAGCTCCTTGTCGTACTCGAGCTCGATGCCGGACAGCCCGTTGTTGTCCATACCGGCGAGCCCGATCACCTGAGCGGCGGAGCCCTTCATGGGGTAGCTGCGCTCTTCCTCCATGTAGGCGCCGACGCCGGGAATGCCGAGCGCCAGCGCCGCCTTGGCGAGATCCGGATCGGCCTTGCGCGCGATGAAGGCGAAACTTGATGTCTTGTCTGAGAGCGTCTTGACGAGCGCGCGCTGCTCCTTCTTGCTGGTGATGTTCAGCGCTTTGGACAGATCGGCGGCGGCGGCGAGGGGATCGTCAATCAGGCTCGGTGTCGCGTACACGGTCTGCTGTGGCGCGCCCACGGCGAGCTCCTGCCCATGACGATCGACGATCGCCCCGCGCGGCGCCGGCAGCTCGACAACCTTCGTCTGCTGTTGACGAGCAAGCTCGTCGAGGTTGCTGGACGCAGCCAGAGCAACCGCTCGACCGCCGATCAACACGAAGAATGCGAGCACGAGGACGCGCAGAAGTCGAATACGTCCGTCCACGCCGCGACTCACGGGACCGCGTGGGTGGCGTGGGCGCGGCGCGCGGCCCCGCCCCCGCGCATCGTCAGCCATCAGGGCCTCGAGTCTGCCTTGGCGCCGACGTCCTTTGCGACCTTGATGTACTTGACGTGGGTCGCCTCAACCATGCCTAGATCCTTCTCAGCGATCTCGCGGATGCGCACCGAGGAGCCGAGATGAGCGAGTTCCTCAGTGAGCTGCGCGTTCTCAGCAGTGATCAGACGCTCTTCGCGCACAATCGCATCGGTCGCCACCGACTTCTGTACGACGGCGAAGCTCATGGCGACGCGTCCGATGGCCAGCAACGAAAGACAAACGACGAAGACTGCAAGCGCCCGGACCAGCCGGCGATCAAGGTGCGCCTGGCGGCGCGCCTGCGCCGCCTGCCGCGGCCGAGCTTGCGCTTCGATCCGCGGATCGTATGGGAGCGCTACCTCTGCGGAGCGCTGCGCTTGCGCCGACGATGCCATCGCGTCCCCCTAGAGCTTGACTGCGACACGCAGCCGCGCCGACTTGCTCCGCGGATTGAGCTCGACCTCGCGCGGCGTGGGGGCCAATGAGCGCCGCGTCAGCAAGCGCATCGTCGGCGCGTGCCCGCAGGCGCACTGCGGCAGACCGGGAGGGCATACGCAGCCGGCGGCCTTCTCGCGAAAGAACGACTTCACCATGCGGTCCTCGAGCGAGTGGAAGCTGATCGCCGCCAGCCGCCCTCCTGGCTTGAGCACACGAAAGGCCTCGTCGAGCCCTAGAGCCAACGAGCGCAGCTCGTCGTTCACAGCGATGCGCAGCGCCTGAAACACCCGCCGCGCAGGATTCCCGGCGCCGAAGCGCGCCGGAGTAGGAATGCGACACTTGATGATCTCGACCAACTCACAGGTCGTCACAATGGGGCGCGTCGCACGTGCCGCGACGATCCCGCGGGCAATGCTCTTGGCATACCGCTCCTCGCCGTAGCGACGGAAGATGTCGGCGAGATCGCCTTCGCTCAGTGTATTGACGAGATCTGCCGCGGAAAGCGGCAGGTCGGGGTCCATGCGCATGTCGAGCGGCGCGTCGTAGGCATACGAGAAGCCGCGCTCACGGCGATCGATCTGCATGGAAGAGACGCCGAGGTCCATGTACACGATGTCGGCGGACGCGTCGTCGAGGGTCGCCAGAACGTCGGCGAAGTTCCCCTGGAACAGCCGGCACTGACACGGAGCGCCGCGGACGACATCGCCGTAGAACTCGACGATGTGCGGGTCGCGGTCGATGGCGAAGAGCATGCCCGAGGCACCGAGCTGCGCGGCCACCGCGGCGGCGTGCCCGCCGGCGCCGAACGTACAGTCGACGGCGACGTCGCCCTCGGCAGGCGCCACCAGCTCGACGAACTCGTCTAGAAGAACCGGCGTGTGCGCGAGCGCCATGTCGAGCTCATGAAGTTGCCAGCTCGTCTGCGGTAGCATTGGCCTCCCTTTCCATGCGCTCCCTGCGCTCATTCCACGTTGCGCGATCCCAGATCTCGAAGTGGTCGTGAACCCCGATGATCGTGACCTCGCGCTCGATGCCGGCGTACTCGAGTTGCGACGTCGGCAACGTGATGCGCCCCTGACTATCCAGCGTCTGATGCATGGCACTCGCGGTCATCAACCGCTTGAGATCGCGGCCCTTGCTGTTCAACTCCGAGATCTCCTCAGAACGGCGCTCCATGTAGGCGTCGAACCCCTCCGGGGTGTAGCCAGACAAGCAGGGCTCCAGGCCCTGTGTCACGACAACACCGTCAGCGACAAACGCCGCGCGCAGGCGTGCGGGGACGGCGACGCGATTCTTGGCGTCCAGCGTGTGCTCATACGCCCCATAGAGCCTCACCTGCTGCATGTGCGCCACTGTACCCCACTACTCCCCACAATGCAACAGAATGCCACAATCCTCTAATCATCCTCCACCCCCTTCGCCCGGACCCTCACGGGCACGCCAAACGCCGTCCATGGAGCGCCCTGAAGACGAGTCGCGACGGCGACCGGCGAGGAGAGCAGCAAGCGAAAAACTCCCGCAAAGACAGCGCATTTCGCCGAGGGTTGAGGGTCTGCGACAGGCGAGCGAGGGTGTGCTGATGAGAAACGCGTGCGGCGCACGCCACCACGCGCTGGAGAGTCTAGTTGCGCGGTACCTTGATCTTGGTGCCGACGACGAGCGTCGTGCCATCGAGCTTCGGGTTGAGCTCCTCGATCACGGCGACGCTGGTCTTGAACTTCAGCGCGATCGCCGACAGAGTGTCGCCCGACTTGACGACGTACGTCTTCGTCGTGCTGGCCGACTTCGCTTTGGCGGACGCGCTCGAGGTGACAGTCGGCGTGGAGGTCGCCGTGCTACTCGCTTGATTGCCGATCAGCCCCGACTGGAAGAGCAGAACGACGAGGACGATGACGGCGACGAGAAACACGACGGGAGCGGCGATGCGCGCGATCACGCGACCGCCGCCGGAGCGCCTACCGGCGGGCATGCGGACACTGGCGCGAACCGCGGAACCGAGTGAGCGCCTGCTGGACGCCGCCGGCCGCTTCTGCGTGGCCGCAGGTTCTGAGTGGGCACCGGGAACGTCGGCCGAGAGCGCCCGCAGCCGTTCGAGGGCGGCCTCGTCCGCGGCCACGTCTGGACGTTCGGCGGCGCGGGAATCGCCTGCGCTCTCTCGCGGTGTATTTGGATCGTCTCTCATAGGGCAAAAGTCAAGTCGTCGCGCATCGTCTCTGCCGCATGCGCAGCGGCTACCCGATAGTCAACCATACCTTGACGCCACGCGTAAATGATTGAGCGTGACGCATTGACGACGAAACCGGCGGCGGCGCCGGTGGCGATACCCTCCAGGGAATCCTTGCCGGCGCCCTGAGCTCCGTATCCCGGAACCAGGAGAAACGCCTGGGGAAGGGCCGCGCGCACAAGGCGCAGCGAACCCGGAGACGTAGCGCCGGCCACCGCTCCGACGTCGCTATACCCGAAAGTGCCGACATGGGCGGCGCCAAGCTCGGCGACGAGCTCAGCGACGTGAAGGTAGAGCGGCCGGCCCTCGGCCTCCTTCTCTTGCAGCAGAGCCGCACCGGGGTTGCTCGTCCGCGTCAGGACGAAGACGCCTTTGCCCGCCGCGCAGTAATCGACGGCTGGCCCCAGCGAATCGTCGCCGAGGTACGGGCTCGCCGTGACGGCGTCGGCTGCAAGCCCCGACACCGGCGCCGTAAAGCCGGCGGCGCCGCCGAAGGCCGCGGCGGCGTAGGCGCGCCCGGTAGAAGCGATATCGCCGCGCTTGGCATCGAGAATAACGAGAAGATCATGGGCGTGCGCAGTGGCGATGACGCCGGCCAGCGCACGCCAGCCGGCGGCGCCGTACTGCTCGAAGAACGCCGCCTGCGGCTTCACGCAGGCGGCAACGTCTGCCACCGCCTCGATGACGCCGCCGCAGAACTCCTCGAAACAGGCGGCGACGGCCTCATCGTCGCCCATCTCGGCGGCCAGCGGCCGGTACTTCTCGAGAAGCGCCGGCGGCATGCCGTCGAGCGTAGGATCGAGACCCACGCAGACGACGCTTCGCCGCGCGACAACTGCCGCAGCGAGTCTGTCGGAGAAATGCTGATCGCCCTCAATCATCGGGCAATCCTACATGAGAACGCCCCCAGTGCGCCGACGCGTCAGTCCTCTTCGTCTGACGCGCTCGCGGCCGCCGCACCCGGGGCACGATCGCCTCCCGCCTCGGTCGCCTCAACCGACGACTCGTAGCGATCGACGAACTGCTGCATGTTGCGCCGTATGGTGGCGATGCGCGCGCGGATGTGGTCGGTCGCCTCGTCGCGCTCCTCAGCACCCGCCGCGCGCTCACGTTCCGACGTCGCCTGCATCTCACGCAGCACATTCATCAACTGCTCGTCGTTCATCGCCGCGAGCTGATCGAGGTCCCAGGTCATGGCCGAGCGCGAGAGCTGCTGTGAGCTCTCGAGCGTGCTGCGCACGATCGGGTTGAACACCGCATCGCCGTCAACCTTGGCGAGAATGGCATCGGCATCCTTGATTACCTCTTCGATCTTGGCGCTCCTGTGGGGGATGATCGTGATGCGTCCGTCCGCGTCTTCCACGACGCGTTCGACCGACATGTACGCCTTGAGAAAGCCCTCGGTGAACGCGACCGGCACGGTCACGGCGTAGACGAGCACCTCGAGGACCTCGGCCGCGAACTCGGTGAACGATCCCGCAGACATGTAGCTATCTTCGATGAGGCCGAGCAACATGGACTTGAGGTAGGTGTCTGGACGCGACGCCGACGACGACGTGGGTCGTCGCTGCGCAGTCTCCGCCGAGGGGTTCGCCGCGCCGGAGAAGGGTGCGGCACTCGGATCTGAATCGTGAATCATGGCGTGCTCCTGTGCGCTCGTACGCGGCGAGTGTAGCGGTTTTCGCGCCATTCGCGCAGCGGCGGCTGGCTTCGTATACGCTTGTCGCAAGCCGGAGGGACACACGCATGGACGACCTCGTTCTTCGCGGTGCGGACCGCCTCGCCGCCTGCATCCGAGTCAGCGCACTAGATCCGCGCCGCACGGCGCTGTTCTGCGACCTCGAAGGCACGCTGCTGGCGCCGAAGCTCCCGGACGAAGCCGCTGTCAGCGCTCGCCTGCACGATCTCCTCGGCGAGATCCGCGACCGCGTCGGCCTCTTGACCATCACCAGCAGCGGCTCGCTGACGGCAACCCGCGCTCTGCTGAGACTCGACGGCGTAACGTACGTCACCACGTACGGACTGGAGGAGATGTCGAGCGACGGCACGGTGACGAGCGATCCCCTCGCCGAGCGGTACGTGGCCGACGTGGCCGCGATGCGCGCGCTGGCGGAGACGGAGCTGGCCGACGCGCACCTCGGCGTCATCGTTGAAGACAAACGCGTGATCGTGGCGCTCCACTACGAAACGGCCCGCGACCCCGCGATCACCCGTCACGCGATAGTCACACGGGTCGTCGAGTCCGCGCGTGCGCGCGGACTCGCCGTCATCCCCGGACATCGGGTAGTCGAGATCGGACCGCCGCTCTCGCACGGCACGGGTACGGCCATCCGCCGCCTCCTCAGGGCGAACGACTATCGCGCGGCCTGGGTATTCGGCGATAGCCTTGCCGATCTGGCCGGCTTTCGCGCTCTTCACGACTGGGCCGAGATCGATCGGCGGCGCGGCGCATGCGCAGTCGCCGCCGTCACCGCCGAGACGCCGTCGCCGGTGCGCGACGACGCCGATGCGCTCGTCGCAACGGCGGCCGGCGTCGAAGACGTGCTCATCCGCTTGCGCCGGGCCGTCGCGGCACGCTAGAGGCCGAAGCGGGGCCCCCAGCCATCCGTGCTCGACCCGCCGGCGTCGCAGCGCGCTACGTACGCAACTTGCGCAGCGGCGCCACGCTGGCCATGAGACGCCGTTCAGAGCCGTCGTCGTCGAACCGCACGAGCACGATGCCCCCGCCCTGCACGGCGAGCACAGTACCCTCGCCGAGGGTCGCGTGGAGCACGCGCTCGCCGGCGGCGAAGCTCTGCGCCACAATCGTCTCGTCGAGGCCACTCGCCCGCTTCTCGAGACCCGTGATCTTGCGGCCGGAGGCGCCGTCGACTTCGTCATCGCGCGAGACGGCGCCGCGCCAGCTCGAATCGCGCGCGCCGGTCGCGCGTTCGCCACTCCACCCGCGCGACGCGGATCCGGAGGCGAACGGCCACCCGCCGCGGGCGCCGCGACCATCGCCGATGCTCCTCGCTTCCTTGAGCTGAGACGGAATCTCGTCGAGAAACCGCGACGGCAGATTGTACTGAGCAGAACCCCAGAGCGTCCGTGCCCGCGCACGCACGAGGTACAACCGGTCCATCGCCCGCGTAATGCCCACGTACGCCAGGCGCCGCTCCTCCTCGACGTTCTGCTCGTCGAGCGCCCGCTGATGCGGGAAGACGCCCTCCTCCATGCCGGCGATGAAGACGATAGGAAATTCGAGGCCCTTGGCGTTGTGCAGCGTCATGAGCGTGAGCAGCGAGCTGGTGTCGACGACCGCGTCGATGTCGGCGTACAGCGAGATCTCCTGCAGGAATCCCTCGAGACTGGGCTCCTCCGCCCGCGAGTCGTACTCGGCGGCCACACCGACGAGCTCCTCGAGGTTCTCGAGACGACCCTCCGCCTCGAGCGTGCCGAGACTCTCGAGCGCAGCGCGATAGCCGCTCTCGTCCAAGACGCTGCGCACGATCTCGGCCACAGGCCGGTTGCTCAGGCCGGCCTGCAAACCTTCGACGAGGGCGACGAACTCGACCAACCCTTTCGCCGCCCCTGCCGATAGACCAGGCACTTCGGTAGCGTTGCGCATGGTCGTCCAGAGACTCTCGTCCATCGCGGCGGCGTGCGCCACCAGACGTTGCAGGCTGGTGGCGCCGATGCCGCGTTTCGGCACATTGACGATGCGCAGCAATCGCTGGCTATCGTCGGGGTTGACGATCGCCGTGAGGTAAGCGATGGCATCGCGAATCTCAGCCCGCTCGTAGAACTTCGGTCCACCGATGACCTGATAGGCGATCGCGTAGCGGCCGAACTGCTCTTCGAGAGCCCGCGACTGAGCGTTGGTGCGGTACAGCACGGCGACTTCATCCGGCCGATATGAACGCTCACCGCCGGCCTCGCCACGTACCAGCTTCTGCACCTCGCTGGCCACAAACTGGGCCTCGGCGCGCTCGTCGTCGACCTCCACGACCTGAACGAGCGCCCCCTGTCCGCGCGGCGTCCAGAGATTCTTCCCCTTGCGCTCGCGATTGCAGGTGACGACGGCGTTGGCGGCGTCGAGGATGCATTGCGTCGAGCGGTAGTTCTGTTCCAGCCGGATGACGCGCGTATCCGGGTAGTCACGCTCAAACTCGAGGATGTTACGGATGTCGGCGCCGCGCCACGAGTAGATGCTCTGGTCGTCGTCGCCGACGACGACCAGATTGCGGTGACGTTCGGCGAGCAACGCCGCCAGCCGGTACTGCGCGTGATTCGTGTCCTGATACTCGTCGATGAGCACGAAGCGCAGCGTGCGCTGGTAGTGCGCCAGACGCTCGGGGAGACGCTCGAAGAGCTGCACGGTCTTCATGAGCAAGTCGTCGAAGTCCATGGCATTCATCGCCGTATGGTGCTTCTCATAGAGCGCGTACACGTCGCCGGTGGCCTGGGCGAAGAAGCCACCGACGCGCTCACGAAACTGGTCGGGAGTCATGAGTTGGTTCTTGGCGTCGCTGATTTGGCGCGCAATGGCCTCGGGAGCAAAACGCTTGGGATCCAGATTCAGCTCCTCAAGACAGCGCTTGACCAATCGTTTGCGATCGTCCTCATCGTGGATCGTGAACGACGACGTATAGCCGATGCGCTCGGCCTCGCGACGCAGGAGCCGAGCGCACAGGCTGTGGAAGGTGCTGATCCACATCGTCCGCGCAATCGGCCCGACGAGATCCTCGATGCGCGCCTTCATCTCGCTGGCGGCCTTGTTGGTGAACGTGATGGCGAGGATCTCGTGCGCCTGCACATGATGCACCTGCATGAGATAGGCGACGCGATGGGTGAGCACGCGCGTCTTGCCCGAGCCGGCGCCCGCCAGAATGAGCAGCGGTCCCTCGAAATGCGTCACCGCCTCGCGCTGCGGCTCGTTGAGGCCGGCGAGCAGCGGATGTTCGTCGGCCGACATCATCCCACGCCACCACCGAGCAGGAGGCTGATCACGAGCGCGACGACGCCGGCCAGCATGAGTCTGATGCCGGAGAGCCACAGTCGCTCGCGCGAGACGGCGCCGAGGAAGACGCCGAGAAGGAACAGCTCGACGAAGGCAACGATCACCGCCAGATAGTAGGCCGCCGTCATCGTGATCGTGCCCGCGAAGAGGAAGGGCAGCATCACGACCAGAGCGGCCAGGAAGGGCGAGCCACCGTCGATGAAGGCAATAACGATCGTCGCATAGCGGGACGCGGCCGCGATCGTCGTGTTGTGCAGACTGGAAAGGGTGCTCGACTCCAGCTCGCGCATAGCACGCTCGCGTTCGGCGCGCTCCACGAGATATGAACCGTAGAAACCAGACACACCCATACCGACGGCCGTGGTCAGCATCACGGTGACGATTGCCCGAGCACTGTCGACACCCCCCATGTAGCCACCGGCCAGCACGCCGACCGCCGTAAGCACGCCGTCGAACGCGTTCATAGCGAAGTAGCGGCGCGCGATCTCGCCAACCTCCGCAACCTCATGGTAATGCCTCAGAGTGGCGGTGCGCTGCCGCAGGCGCTCACCCAGGCTGGCTCCGCCGGGACGACTCACGCACCCTCCGCGCCGTCAGCGATGGCCTCGGTCAGCGCAACCAGTTAGGGCCGCCGTCTTGCGGCGTCTCGACCTCGTCGATGAGCCGCTTGCCGGTCGACACCTTATCGATGGAATGAACGCTGCCGCCCGCATCCTGCACAACCTCGGCGACGTCCTGAAAGTCGATGTCGTCGCCCTCTAGTGTGATCTTGATGTTCTCAACACGATTGTCGATCTCGATGAGGGTGATGTCGACACCGTGGATGCCCTCCAGATCGCCGAGCTTGTCGGCGAGCACGAGCATGGTCGGCTGATGAGGCTTGAGGACATCGAGCACGAGACGCCGCACCTCGCTCATGATCGCTCACACTCCAATCGTGGGTTGCGGAGACTCCCCAGGAGTCGCGTCAGGCATGACATCGTAGCACAGCGGCGATCGTCACAGCACTAGATCCCAGAGCCTCCGTCGAAGCTGGTGGCACAGCAGTTGAGGAGCTCATCCACGCGCGCCTTGGTCTTGGCCACGGCCGCCTGGTGGGCCGCCTTGCGCGAGGGATTGAGCTCATCGAGTTCCTGCTCGATATCGATGAGGCGCGCGACAAGACACTTGACCGCATCGGCCACCGGATCAGGCAGGTGCCGGTAGTCGATATCGGGGATGCCGACGCGCTGGCCCTCAACGATCACGGGCCGACCCGGGTTGCCGACGACGGTGGAGTCGCGCGGCACGTCGGCGATCACCACACTCCCCGCCCCCACCTTGGCGTTGTCGCCGACGGTGATGCCGCCCAGCACTTTGGCGCCGGCGCCGAAGACGACGTTGTCGCCCACCGTGGGATGACGCTTGCCGGTCTGCTTGCCCGTTCCGCCGAGCGTCACCCCTTGATAGATCGTGACGTTGTCGCCGATCTCGGCGGTCTCGCCGATGACGACGCCGGAGCCGTGGTCGATGAAGAGCCCACGTCCGATCGTGGCCCCGGGGTGAATCTCCACTCCGGTGGCGAACCGGTTCGTTTGACTCAGCCAACGCGGCAGCAACGGAACGCCGAGCCCGTGCAGACGGTGCGTCAGACGATGGAGCCAGAGCGCATGCAGTCCCGGATACGAGGTGAGGATCTCGAGTTTCGAGGTGGCCGCCGGGTCGCGCTCCTGAACGGCGCGCACATCGTCGCCGATCTCGTCCACGGCACGGCGCACGTCGCGACGGACGGCACCGGCCACACGGTTCACGAAGCCGCCGCCAAGCGCGGCGAGGAGCCCTCGGACCATGTCGTCACCTCCAGACGTCGCCGGCCCAGTAACGCAGCGCTAAGAGCCGGCGCTTTCTCATACCTCATTCATGCTGCCCGAGCGAAAGCCGGCCAGATCGAGCGTCACGTACGTGAAGCCAAGGTTGCCGAGCCGGGCCACGATCGCCTCGCGCTGCGCGCCGGCGGCGCGCTCGATCTCGTCCGCCGCCACCTCCACTCGGGCGACCGCACCGTGATGCCGCACCCGGCACTGGCGAAAACCAAGATCGCGAAGCACAGCCTCAGCGGCGGCGATGGCCCGCAACTTGTCATCGGTAATCAACTCGCCGTATGGAATGCGCGAGGCGAGGCAGGCCTGCTGCGGCGCATCCCAGGCGGGCACAGCGAGCATCCGTGCGAGACGCCGCACCTCGACCTTGCCGACACCTGCAGCCACGAGAGGGTGCGCGACGCCACGTTCCGTGGCGGCGCGCAGTCCGGGCCGCTCGTCGCCGAGGTCGTCGCGATTGACGCCGTCCACCAGAGCCGCGCAGCCGCGACGCGCGGCAACTGCACTCATGGCCCCAAGGAGATGCGCTTTGCAGAGGTAGCACCGCTCGCGCGGGTTGGCTCGGAACTCCTCGTCGTCGAACTCGCCTGTGGCGACGACCTCGTGCGCGACGCCAAGGGCGGTCGCCGTCTCTCGCGCGAGCTCCAGCTCGTGCGAAGGATGGATCGGCGAGCTCGCGGTGAACGCCACCACCCGCTCGGCGCCGAGGACACGCGCCGCGGCCGTGAGCACAAGGCTCGAATCGACTCCGCCGGAGACGGCAACACAGACCGAGCCAAGCGACGCCAGCTCGGCTTCGAGCCGCCGCCACGCAGCGTCGGCGGCGAGAGCGCTGACGTCCTCGACGCTGTCCCCGAGGGGGCGCATCTCAGGCCTGCGTGAACGTCATCAGACGTCGTCGGGGAGATCGTTGAACAGAGGCGTCGAGAGATACCGCTCACCGGTGTCGCAGAGAACGGTAACGATCGTCTTCCCGCGCATCTCGGGACGGCGGGCGACCTCGCGCGCAGCCCAGACGTTGGCGCCGGCCGAGATTCCCACCAGAATACCCTCGCGAGCGGCCAGGCCGCGCGCGACCGCGCAGGCATCGTCGGCCGTGACCGTCACGATCTCGTCGTACAGCTCCGTATCAAGGACGTCAGGCACGAAACCGGCGCCGATGCCCTGAATACGGTGCGGACCAGGCTGCCCGCCGCTCAGGACGGGCGATTCAGCCGGCTCCACAGCCACGACACGCACCTCGGGATTGTGCCGCCTGAGCCCCTGACCGACACCGGTCAGCGTGCCGCCAGTTCCCACCGCCGCCACGAAGACATCGACGTGCCCGTCCGTATCGCTCCAGATCTCCTCGGCAGTGGTGCGTCGGTGCGCCTCGGGGTTGGCGGCATTCTCGAACTGCTGCGGCACAAACGTGGCTTCGCCGGCTGCCGCCAGTTTGAGCGCCTCGTCGACAGCGCCGCGCATGCCTTTGCCCCCCGGCGTCAGCACTAGTCGGGCCCCGTACGCCTTGAGAAGGGAGCGGCGCTCGATGCTCATCGTCTCGGGCATGCAGAGAACAAGCTCGTAACCGCGCGCGGCGGCCACAACCGCCAACGCAATGCCGGTGTTGCCGCTTGTCGGCTCGATGATGGTGGTTTTCCCTGGGGAGATGAGACCGTCGCGCTCCGCCCGATCGATCATCGCCAATCCGATGCGATCCTTGACGCTGCCACCGGGGTTGAGTGACTCCAGCTTGCCGTAGATCTCGGTCCCGGTCTCCCGAGACGCTTCGTCGAGGCGTACCAGCGGGGTGCGTCCGATGAGCTCTGTGATGCTGCGGGCTACGTTCATCGTCTCTCCTTCGCGGCGGCAGACGCGGCCACCGGCTAGATGTAGTACATCGGCGCGCGATCGCGAAGAGCTTCCTCGCGCGCCAGCAGATCGGCCACCGTGGCGCCTCCGAGCACCTCTTGCAGCGCCAGTTCCGCCTCAATCCATATGGCCGAAGCGCCACAATCACAGACGCGCATGCATCGCCCTTGCGTACACTCGACCGGAGAAAGCGGCCCGTCAAGCACCGTCACGACCTCGAGCACGGTGATCTCGTCCGCGGGGCGCGCCAGGGTATACCCACCGGCCGCGCCGCGCCGACTGCGCACTAATCCCGCGCGGCGCAGTCCGGCGAACACCTGTTCCAGGAACTGCAGCGGCATGCCCCCGGCGTCGGCGATGTCGGCGAGGCGCACCGGGGCATCCTGGACCGTCTCTTGGCGACGCGCGAGATCGATGAGTGCGCGCACGGCGTAGCGACTCTTCATCGAGATATTCACGATGCGACCCCCAGACCAGGTCCGGATCTCTACAAAGTTGGTCAACTTTTGGAAATGATAGCACAGCGCAACGCCGCGCCCAGGGAACTCAGCCCGATTCACAAACCGGTAGAATTGGCTGGGAGCAGGTCACGCTGCTCGAGTTTGAAGATGGAGTGCGGGATGGCACGGTATCCTCGACTGACGATCGATCTCGATGTGATCGCCGAATTCACCCGGCGCCTCGCCGGTCGCCTGCTCAACGACGGCTTCGCGCTCGTGGGTGTCACGAAAGCCGTCGACGGCGATCCAGAAGTCGGGCGCGAGATGCTCGAGGCCGGCTGCGCCGGTCTCGCCGACTCGCGCCTCACCTCTCTCGTCCGCTTGGCGGAACACGCACTGGCGCCACTCACCCTGATTCGCCCGCCGCAACTCGACGAAGTCCCGGACGTCTGCGCGGTCGCCGACCGCGTGCTTCTGTCCGACCTGCGCATCGCGCACGCGCTCAGCGAGCACGCCGTCGGTGCCCCCCTCGACGTGCTGCTCACCGTCGACCTCGGGGATCGCCGCGAAGGCGTGCTTCCGGCGGCAGTCCCCGCCGTCGCCGCACAACTCTCGCGACTTCCGGGTGTCCGGCTCGCCGGCATCAGCGCCAACTTCGCCTGCCTCTCCGGACACATGCCCTCGCAGCCGCTCTTTCTCGAGGCGGAGCGCATCCTGACGAGCATCGTCGACTTCTGCGACGACGACCCTCTCCTCTCACTCGGCGGCACCTGCGTCCTGCAATACGTCGAGGGGTATCACCCACGTTACGCGACAGAGATTCGCTGCGGCGGCGGAGCGCTGTTCGGCTACGACTTCGTGAGCGCAGCGCCAATCGACGGTATCGTGCGCACCGATCCCGTCCTTACCACCACGGTGCTCGAGTGCTACCGAAAACCGCCGGCGCCCATCGACCGCACCGGATACGACGCCTTCGGTCACGTTCCAGACGTGGATCTGCCAACCCACGACGCGTACTACACCCTGCTCGACCTCGGCCGCCGCGACTGCGAACCTCGCGGACTACGGCCGTTGCTGCCAAACAGCTATGTAGCCGGAGCCACCAGCGACATCACTGTTCTCATCACCGAGACACCGCTGTGTCCGGGCGACACCGTCTCGTTCGCCCTCGACTACGATGCGTTGGTGCGCGCCGCGGCCTCGCCCTTCGTGAGCTGCGAGTTCGTCCACGGCACGGATGATCCACATGCAGATCTTCCGTCCCCGACAAACTCCAATTGACCAATCACGCCGATAGACGCTTCGTCGGCCGTCGGCGCACCCTGCATATCTACGAACCCACCGACGTGGAGCGCCTGCACGCCGCGACCCTCGAGGTGCTCACCGAGACCGGGGTCGCGTTCCACTCACCGCACGCCCTCGACGTGCTCGAGGAGCACGGCGCCACGGTCAACCGCACGACAAGCGTGGCCCGCCTGCCGGAGACGACCGTCGCCGCGGCACTCGATTCGCTTCCGCGAACGATCACCCTCGCGGGACGCGACCCGCAGTTCGATCTACCGCTGGACGGCGAACACGCGTACCTGGCGGCCGACGGCTGCGCGCCGTTCGTCCGCGACTCCAACGGCCAGGTGCGTCCGAGCAACAAGGCCGATGTCTCGGCCGCGGCACGAGTCGTCGACGCGCTCGACAACCTGTCGGCCACTTCGGCGATCGTCTCGGCCCTAGACACGGCCACGCAGACACGTGTCTTGCACGAGTTCGACGCCTGCGTCCGATCCTCAGCGAAACACACCATCGTCGTCAGCATGAAGGACGTCGCCGAGGCGAAACCGCTCCTGCGGATGGCGGAGGCGCTCGTCGGCGGCCGCGACGAGCTCAAACGTCGACCCATCTTCTCCGTCATCCTCGGGACCGTCGCACCCCTGAGCCAAGAGCGCTTCGGCATGGATCTGGCCTTCACACTGGCGGCAGCGGGCATCCCCATCTTCATCTATCCGATGCCCATCCTCGGCGCCACGGCGCCCGCCACCCCCGCCGGCGCACAGGTTGTCGCCAACGCCGAGATGCTGGCCGCCGTCACCGCCATCCAGCTCGCTCACCCCGGCGCGCCGCTCATCTACGCCGGGGGGCCGGCCGCTCTCGACATGCAATCTGGCCGCTACGCCGCCAACCTTCCGGAGGTCATACTCGTACGCGCCGCACAAGCCCACATGGCGCGCTTCTACGGATTGCCGGCCGGTCTCGGCTGGGGCGGCACGAAGGCCCAGGAGCCCGGCGCACAGGCCGGCTACGAGAACGCTGCCGGGCTGCTGCTGGAGTTTCTGGCCGGCGGAGAGCTGCTCTTCGGCGCCGGCCTCCTCGACAGCGTGCAGCAGCTCTCGCTGGAGGAACTCGTGCTCGCCGACGAGATGTTCGCCATGGTCACCCGTCTTCTGCGCGGCATCACCGTGACAAAAGAGACGTTGGCCGGCGATGTGATCGCCCGCGTGGGACACAGCGGCGAGTACCTGTTCGATCCCCATACTCGTGTGCACGCGCGCGAGCTCTGGCGAGCGCGGTTGGAGACCGGCGGCTCCTACGAGCAGTGGCAGGCTGCCGGCTCGCACGAGCAGGCGAGCCTCGCCGCCCAACGCGTGCGGGAGATCCTCGCGGCGCCCGCACCGGCCTTCCCGGACGACCTAGACGAAGAACTCACGGTCATCATCGGTGCCGCGCACGATGGCGCCTTCTTGGAGAAGGATCGATGAGCCACGCCGACACGTGCGCCGTCGGCCGACGCCTACACCTCGAGCTTCTCTCGCGCGAGGAGCTGGGGCAGATCCACGAGACGACGCTCGACGTGCTCGAGAACGTCGGCGTGTGCTACCACTCAGCCCAAGCTCTTGACGTGCTCGAAGCTCACGGCGCCGACGTGAACCGCACGACGACCGTCGCCAAGATCCCGGGCGAGCTGGCCGAGCGCGCCTTGACCACGCTCCCCAACCAGTTCGTCCTCGGCTCCCGCAATCCGGAGTTCGACCTGCCCCTCGACGGCGAGCACGTCTATCTGAGCACAGACGGCTGCGGTGTACTCGTGCGTGAGGCAGATGGCTCCGTGCGACCTTCGTGCAAAGCCGACGTGCGCCTGACCGCCCACCTCGCCCAGCAACTCGAGCACGTCTCGACAACCTCCGCGATCGTCGCGGCACTGGACTGTCCGCCCGCCACACGGGCGCTGCACGAGCTCGACGCCTGCCTGCGCGGCAGCGAGAAGCACAGTATCGTCGTCAGCGTCAAAGACACCCGCGAAGCGCTCGGCTTGCTGCGCATGGCCGAGGCCGTCGCCGGCGGGCGCGAAGAACTGCGCCGACGCCCCCTCTTCACGGCCATCATCTGCACCGTGAGCCCCCTGCATCAAGAGCGCTACGGCATGGACCTCGCGCTCACACTCGCCGCCGCGGGCATCCCGGTGAGCTTCTACCCTATGCCGATAGTGGGCGCGACGGCGCCGGCAACGCTGGCCGGAGCAGCCGTGGTCGCCAACGCCGAGATGCTGAGCGCGACCATCGTCACGCAGCTCGCTCATCCGGGCGCCAAGATCATCCACGGCGGCGGACCCACGACCATGAACATGAGCACCGGCGCCTACGGCAGCAACGCGCCCGAGGCCCTGCTGCTGCGCGCCGCCATCGGGCAGATAGCCGACTACTACGGCATGCCGTCGTGGTTCGGAAGCGGCGCCACTCTCGCCAAGACGCCTGGCAGTCAAAGTGCCGGCGAGAACACGCTGGCCATGTTGATGGCGTACCTCAACGGTGCCGACGTCACCTTCGGCACGGGGCTCCTCGACGGATCGCGCATGCTCTGCCTCGAGAACATCGCGATCGACGACGAGGTCATGAGCGTGGTCAAGCGTCTGCTGCGCGGCGTCACAGTCAACGCTGAGACGCTCGCCGTGGAGCTGATCAAGGAGATGGCTTGCAGCGGCTCCTACCTCACCGCCAACCATACGCGCCGGCACGCGCACGAGCTGTGGCGGGCAGCGCTCGGCGAGGATCACCCGCACCAGATAGGGCACGACGGAGGCGCGCCGTCGACGGTCGCGCGCGCCCGTGAGCGTGTTGATCTGCTGTGCGCAGCCGCGCCGGTCGACTTCCCCCACGATCTCGCCGCGGAACTGGACGCCATCATCGCCGCCACGGAAGCCGAAGCGGCGAAGCGGTAAACTCAGGAGCACGGGAGCCAACTCGGCAGAAGGGGGAGCCATGCCGTGCCATCCGACTCATCGCGCAGGAACTGGCCTTGCCGTCCTCGCGCTCGTATGCAGTCTCTGTATCCTGTTCCCGACCGCCGCCGTGGCAGCCGATGGGGTGGCGCTCTTGCCCCCGGCCGCCTGGAGCGCGACCAGCGCCGAGAATCCGGTGCTGAACGGTCCCATGCTCGCCTTCGAGACGTACGCGCTCGCCGGCGCCCCCGTCAGAAAGAGTGCGACCGCTAAGGTTCACCTCTGGAACATGCAGACGGGCGCGCAGCGCCGGATCGGGCTGGACGCACCAGCCCCCGCCGGCGCCGATCAGCGCCATCCCACCATCGTCGACCAGGCTGGTGACGTCTACGTCGTCTGGCAGCAGCGCGACGCCGTCGCCGCCAACGCCAACCTGTGGCTATGGCGCGGCGACGAGTCCGGCGCAGTGGCGGCGGGCTACCCGCGGGTCCTCGTCTCGGGTCCCGCGGGCTCGCAGCAGACATCGCCGCACCTCGGCCTCACCACGGTCGGCAAACAGAAGCACCTCGTCGTTGCGTGGGAAGACGATCGCAACACAGGCGGCGCCAGCGCCCAGATCTACGTGCTCGACCTCTCCGCCGACGGCGATGGTGACGGTGTGCCCAACTACCTCGAGGCCACCTTCAATCCGGCCGTCGCCGGCATGTGCGCCGATCCCACCGGCAACCTCCTCCAAGGTCAACACTCACCGACCGTCGGCGCCAAAGGCGTCTTCTGGCTCGACGATCGTCGTGCCGCCGGTTCAGGCGAGTCAGACGTGTACCGTGCCAGTCTGGCCGGCGGCTCTCCAGTCGCCAGCGTCTACTGGAAGAACACCGTGTACGGGCCGGTATCGGCGCCGTGCGCGACCGACGACGGCGCCGCCTGGCTCGGCCCCGGCATCGCCGGCGCCGCGTATGAGCCCTGGCTGAAGAAGGTCGACGGCAGCGCCGGCATCCTCACGTTCTTCGGCAACCCCGGCGTCTTCGCCGTCGCCGGACAGCGCTTCGCCTTCACCGGCGGTCACAAGGGAGCCACCGACACCGATCCGGACCTGTTCTTCTACGACCGCGGGAGCGGCCAGAACGTCGGCGTCTGCACGGTCGGCGGACCAACCTGGAACCGGCTCAAGATCCAAACGACGCCGGCGATCGCGGCCGCCAGCGGTGGCAGCCGCATCGTCTGGGCCGATTCGCGCCAGAGCACGAACACAGCCGCCACCGGCTACGACGCGCTCGCGTACACACTCTACGTCGCGCACACCCCGACGGTCACACTCCGTGCCCGCAAGACCACGATCAAGCTCGGACAGACAGTAGCGCTCACGAGTACCGTCGCGCCGGCGTTTGCCGGCGCTAAAGTGCGCTTCGAGCGCGGCAAGCGCATGACGTTCACGCACGACTGGGTCTTGAACGGCACGTGGGCCTACTACCAGAAGTGGACGGCCTTGGCCACGAAGCGACTCACCCGCACCTCGCAGGCGGATTGGCAATGGCGCCCGACCGCTCGCGGCACCTACTGGGTCCGTGCCTGGTTCACGGGCGGCAGCAAGTACAAGGACGGTGGCCTCAAAGTGCCGCACATCGCCAATGCAAGCAAGGTCATCAAGATCGTCGTCAAGTAGGCCGGAGCCATGACGCCCGACAGAGTCCGCGAAGCCGGGTTCGCCAAAGACGCCGACAAGCTCATCCGGAGACTGTCGCTCGTCGCCCTGCTGCTCGCGCGCGGTGGCCAGCCCGTGAGCGCGGATCAGATCCGCGAGTGCGTCGAAGGGTATCCACTGATGACCGACGACGCTTTCAAGCGCCGCTTCTATGAGGACCGCGCCGAGCTGGCACGACTGGGCATCGCCATCAGCACCGAGCCTGCCGTGGAAGGCGACGGCGATCTCTATCGCCTCCCGGCCGACGCCTACTACCTGCCGCCAATCGAGCTCGACGCCGAGGAACTGGCGGCACTGGCCGCCTGCCTGCACGTGCTCGAAGACCACTTCTCGTACTCACAACCCCTGCGACTGGCATTGCTGAGCCTCGCACAGGGGAGACCGGAAGTACTCACCGAGGCGGCCGCGCCGGCGCTCACGGTCCTGCCGGAGGCAGGACACGCCGCCGGCGCGGCCGCCCTCGCCCAACTCCAGAATGCGATCGCCGATCGCAAGACGGTGCGCTTCAACTACTACACGGTGAGTCGCGACGAGATGCTCGCGCGAACCGTCGACCCATACGGCCTCCAGCTCGTCGCCGGCGAGTGGTACCTCATCGGCCGCTGCCACCTCCGCGAGAGCTTGCGCACGTTCCGGCTCTCGCGCATCCGCTCGCGCGTCACGCACGCCACGCGAGCGCCGCACGACTTCGAGATCCCGGCCGACTTCGATCTGCGCACCTTTCGCGATCGGCCTCCGTGGCAACTCGCAACGTCGCGCGGGCGCGCCACGATCCGCATCTCGGCAGCGTTGGCGTGGTGGGTCCAGGCACACTGGTCACACTGCGGAACGATCACGGCCGACGACGACGGCATCATCTACGTCACCGACTACGCTGAGGCGCGGCCGCTCCTCAGCTGGGTGCTGGGAATGGGCGAGGCTGCACATCTCGACGAACCGCAGGAACTCCGCGATTCTCTCGTCGGGCAACTCGAACTGCTGCTCAGAGCGCTCGACGAGCCGCCCAAGCCGGCTGCCGGCGCCGGCTCGCCACCCACAGCCACGGCAGCGCGTGAGAACCCCTTGACGCGCAGCATCACCGTCGATCGCTTCACGCGTCTCACCACTCTCGCAACGTACCTCTTGCGCCGTTGTCCTGGCGACGACGAGACCATTCTGCATGTGCCCACGGTCTGCGCCGACCTGAGCACGACCGCCGACGACCTGCGCGCCGACATCCGCCTCCTCAACCTCGTCAACTTCGGCGCCGACGGCGCCCTCCTCTACGCCGAAATCGAAGCTCACGACGAGTTGCACGTGAGCCGCGACCTGGCCGGTGCGGCGTTCGCTCGACCGCCCAGACTCTCGCCCCTGCAAGCCGACACGCTGCTGCTCGCCGGCGAACTGCTCGACGGCCAAACGCCGGACGGCGGCGCAGCCCTTACCCGTGCCCTCACCAAGATCCGCACCGTCCGCGGCGCCGCGCCGTCGACCCTCGCCAGCAGCGACCTCCTGCCGCCGGACGAACGCCTCCTGAATACCATCAGCGCCGCCATCAGACAGCGACAGCCGCTGCGCATCGAGTACTGGGCGGAAGGCACCGCACGGCAGAGCGAGCGAGTCGTCGAACCCTATCTCCTGCTCCGCAATCGCGGCGAGTGGTACTACGTCTGCTGGTGCCGGCGAGCACAGGACACGCGCGTCTTTCGCGTGGCGACGACCAAAGCCGCAACCGCTCTCGACGAAGTGTTCGCGCCACGACCAGAGGTGGAACTCGAGCTCTACCGCCGCGACGGCATACCTACGAGCCAGAGCTACGCACCACAGTCCGCCCTCCTTTGGTACAGCGCCACGATCAGGCCTTGGATCGCCGAGCGCCAGCCGGTGCAAGAACTCGACGACGGATCGTGCCTGGCCACGCAACCGTTCGTGGATCAGGACTGGTTGACACACTACCTGCTGCGCTTCGGCGGCCACGCCGTGCCGCAGGAGCCAAGAGAGGCGCGCGATGCTCTGCGCCGCGCGCTCGCCGGTCTCCTGCGCTCCTACCAGACACCGTGATCGGAGACAGCAGCAACGAGATCCTCCTGTACTGGGCCTGGGCATTCTTCGCCCTCGGCCCGCAACTCCTGGTCTGCATGGGTCTCGGCTACCTGGCGGCACGCCGGTCCTCAGGCAGCCTGCTCAACTGGCTTACGATCGGCTTCCTGGCCTCAGTGCTGCCCGGTGTCGGCGTGATCATCATGGTGGTTCTCGCCTATCGGGCTCGCCCCGCTCCGCCGCATTCTCAAGACGTCACGGAGACGGCGACCGACGAAGAGGAAGCGCCGCAGTCGACGCCACCCATCGCGGTCACCGTGCCCGATCCACCGCAATCCCCAGACCAGGCGTGACGAGCGCGGCTTGGGCGTTCTGCGGCGACCGCCGCCTCCCGATCACGCGCAGCGACGCGTTTCTTGCGCCGCCGCGTCTTGAGTTGCTCCACGACGCCGTCGGCGCAGTAGAGGAGGCGCTCGCCAACCCACTCGCGGCGCCGCCACTCGCGGCGCTGGTGCGAGGGCTTCGCAAGATCGCGATTGTAATCCCCGATAGCTCGCGCCCCTGCCGAAATCCACTCGTGCTCGAGCCTCTGCTGGCCGCTCTGACGGGCGCCGGCGTACCGGCAGACGGCGTCCGTATCGTGATCGGCTGCGGCCTGCACGCGGCGACCGACGACGGCGAAAAGGAACGCCTCGTTGGCGCCTCGAGACTACGGCAGACGATGGTCGTCGATGCCCAAGGCTTCGACTCGCCCACACGCGACCTGGGCACAACCTCGCAGGGAGCCCCCATCGCGATAACTCGAGACGTCGCCGACGCTGAGCTGGCGTTGACCATCGGCATCGTCGAACCGCACCTCTATGCGGGCTTCTCCGGCGGCGTCAAAGGCGTCGCCATCGGCTGCGGCGGCCATCAAACCATCACCTGGACGCATCGTCCCGCGTTCGTCTCCGCCCCAGGCGTCGCGCTCGGCAATCTCGACGCCAACCCGTTCCGTGAGACATTGCTCGAGATCGCCGCCCGCACGCCGCTTCGCTGGGGAGTCAACCTCGTCGTCGACGAGGGCGGCCGGGCCGTCGCTCTCGCGGCCGGCGACCCGACGCGTATCCAAGCCAAGCTCGCCGCCGAGCACGAGACGGAGTGGCTGCCGGCAGTCGCGGAGGCGTTCGACGTCGTCGTCCTGGGCGTTCCGACGCCCAAGGCAGACAGTCTCTATCAGGCATCGCGGGCGGCGACCTACGTCGGTCTCGCGCCACGCCCGGCGCTCCGCGACGGCGGCCTGCTCGTGCTCTGCGCCGACCTCATCAACGGTGCTGGCACAGGACCAGGCGAACAGAACTTCTTCGCCCAACTCGCCGTCGCCACCTCGCCGGCAGCGCTCGTCGCTCGCGGCCTGCAGGAAACGCTCGGCCCCGGCGGGCAGCGAGCCTTCGTCGTAGCGCGCGTGCTGCAGCACCACCGCCTCGCCATCGTCGGCGCCCGTGACTCTGCATTCCTGACGCCCCTCGAGCACCTCGGCGTCACCGCGTTCGACTCCGTCGACGCGGCCGTCGCCGCTCATGAGGACATCCTGCGGCGCCGCGCTCGCGTGCTCACCGTCGCCGACGGCATCACCACGGCCGCACGCCTCCAGGACGGTGCTGGTTTGGCACCGTGAGATGATAGGGCACAACGACGGTGAGTCGGCTACGGAGGTGCCTCCATGACCGGCGGCTTACGAATCGGCCGTCTCTTCGGTATCGACATACGCGTGCACGCGAGCTGGTTCTTCATCTTCGCCCTGTTCGCGATCACGCTGGCCAATGGGTTCTTCCCGCGCAGCTACCCCGACTGGAGTGGCAGCACATCCTGGGTCGTGGCGATCATCGCTACCTTGCTGCTGTTCGCCTCGGTCCTCGCCCACGAACTCGGGCACTCGCTCGTCGCCCGATCGCAGGGCATCAAGGTCAAGAGCATCACGCTCTTCCTGCTCGGAGGCGTCGCCAGCATCGAGAAGGAGGCTGCGAGCCCTGGCCGCGAGGCGACGATGGCCGGCATCGGGCCTCTCATCAGCCTCGGCATCGGCGCCGGCAGCTGGATCCTCTCCCTGCTCCTTCCGGGCCCGGATCAGGTTGTCGCGGTCCTCTACTACCTCGGGATCGCCAACGTCTCTCTGGCGATCTTCAATCTTCTCCCCGGGTTCCCACTCGACGGCGGACGCGTCTTGCGGGCGCTACTCTGGTGGCGCAATCACAACTTCGCTCGCGCCACACGTCAGGCCACCCGCGTCGGCCAGATCTTCGGCGTCGTCTTCATCGCGCTCGGCGTGCTGCTCATCCCCGCGGGCGACACCCTGAGTGGCATCTGGATGGCCTTCGTCGGCTGGGTCCTGATCCAGGCGGCGGGTGCGAGCGCCAAGCAGGCCGTCCTGCAGCACGATCTCGCCAACGTCACCACGGCACGCATCATGACGCGCCCGGCGGAATGGGTGTCTCCGTACGTCACGCTGCAGTACGCGGCCGAGGGTCACTTCACCGACTTCGAGACGCGCTGCCTACCGGTACACCCGGAGCGCGACGATCAGGAGTTCGATGGCCTCGTCTGCGGCGCGGACCTGGCCCGGATGCCTCGCAACGAATGGGACACCGATCGCGTGCGCGACGTCATGGTGCCGGCCGAGAAGGTACCAACGGTGTCGCCAGACACCCCGGCCGACGAGGCCCTGCTGCTGTTGCGTGGCGAGAACGCCGTCGACCGCCTGGCGGTCGTCGACGGCGACGGACATCTGGTCGGCTTCGTCGACGAGGCCTCAATAGCGCGCTACGAGCTTCTCCAGCAGGCGCGCAGCGACGAGCGCTCAGCCGTCTGAACGCCCCCCTGACGCGCAGGCGACATCCTGATACGGTGCCGCCATGCAGCACCCGTCACAGCCTGCCGTGTACGCCGACTCACACGGCAATCGCCCACCGGCGTTAGTAATCGCCAACCCGCAGGCGGGACGGCGACGCACGGGGCGCGAGCTGGAGGCGATCGTTGCGCGGTTGCGAGCCGCTGTCGGTCCCGTCGACATCGTGCCGACACATCGCCGCGGCGATGCCGAGGCGCAGGCAGCGCGAGCCGTCGAAGAACGCCGCCAGCTCGTTGTCTGCGTCGGAGGCGACGGCACGGTAAGCGAAGTAGTCAACGGACTGCTCGGGGACGGAGACACGGCGCTCGCCGCCGCCGACGGCCTTCCCCACCTCGGCATCGTCGCGACCGGCACCGGTTGCGACATCGGCCGCGGGCTGGGCATCGAGCCCGGCGTCGCCGCGCACGTCGACGCCATCGCCCACGGCAGTATCCGCACCCTGGACGTCGGCTGGGCGCGTTTCGCCGGCCCCTCCGGAAGACCAATGCGGCGCCTCTGGCTCAACGTCCTCTCTGCCGGCATTGGCGGCTACGTAGACGAGTACGTGGCGCAGGCTCCCGTGGCGCTACCGGGCATGCTCGCTTACGCCCAGGCAACGCTGCGTGCGATCGCCCACTGCGACCGCAAGCCGTTGCGCTGCCGCGTGACCCTGGCCGACGGTTCGGTGCGCGAGCGAACCTTGCACGCCTATGCCGTAGCGATCTGCAACGGCACGACTTTCGGAGCGGGGATGCGCATCGCGCCGATGGCGCGCCCCGACGACGGCCTCCTCGACGTCGTGTTCATCGAGACGCCGAGCAAGCTGCATCTCATCAGGCGCTTGCGCACCCTCTACTTCGGTGAGCACCTGCGAGAACCCGGCGTCTCCCACATCCGCTGTCACAACCTCGCACTTACGCCCATCCAGAGCAGCGCTGCAACACGCCTCTTTCCGCTCGACATCGACGGCGAGGCATTCGGTGACGTACCGTTGACGGCTGGGCTCATGCCCCGGAGCCTGCGCGTCTGCGCACCGGCAACGGGACGATAGCGCTCAGCCGAGCAATGTCCACCCACGTCACCCTCGTCTTCCGGTGGCGGCGCTGCTACCGTGATGGCGCGCCGCACAGGGCGCCGTTCAGCCATGACACACAGCGCCACATCACCGCAAACTCCTACGCGCCTCACGGTCTTCGGCATCTCGTCGGCGCGCGCGCTGGCTCGCCGGCAGCGCGAACTCCACCCTGAGACGCGCACCATTCGCCAGCGAGAATGGTCGTACGAGACGAGCTCGGTCGAGTCTCACAGTCCGTCGCCCACAGCCAACTCGTTCACAGCATGGCTGGCAGCGCATTCATACGCCACGCGTCGCACACCCGTCCCACTCTGGTACTGGCAACACGATGCCTCCGCATTCGCGGCCCAGGCACACACCGTACTCACGCAACTCGTGCTGCCGCTCATTCAGAGCGGCGCTCCGTACTGCCTCGGATTCTCCTTCCCGCCCGCCCTCATGGCGCCACAAGCTCTCACACTGGCACAGCGCGCCCAACTCGACCTCGAAGACATACGCGCGCTACTGACCAACCACCAAGATGCGCTCTCGTTCGGCGGCGTCGAGGGCGAGATTGCCGGCGCCGACACTCGGCCGCGCGCGCCTCGCTACACCCGCATCCCCGCGCGCTCTGCCGCCGCAGCGACACTCGATCCCGATCAGAGACGCGCGGTGGAGCACGGCGAAGGAGCAGCGCGCGTGCTCGCGCCCGCCGGATCCGGCAAGACCAAGACGCTGGTCGCCCGCGTGATTGAGCTCGTCGCCCGCGGCATCGACCCCGGGGGCATCCTCGTGCTGGCCTTCAACAGTCTGGCGGCGGAACAGCTTGAGGCCCGGCTCGACGGACACGGGGTCCACACCACCAGGCGGATCGCCCCACCCGGCTCGCGTGCCGCCGTCCACTGCGCCACGTTCAACGCGTTCGGCGCTCGATACCAACGCGACGTCCTCGGTCAGCGCATCGACGTCGACACCGAGGGCTCATCTTCGCGCGCGCTCATGCGCGAGGCCTTGGCGGCAGCGGGCTGCGCCCCCGCCGCCGTCAAACCCCTGCGCAACAGCGATCCCGTCGACGCCTTCCTCGAGACACTTCCGCGCGTCCGCGCCGGCCTCGAAGCCCCCACAAGCATCGCCGTGAGCTGCGTCGTCGCCGGCGACCCACCATTGCTCCTGATCCCGTTCGCACCGGTACACGACCACTACACACGCCTGCAGTCGCTTCACCGCCGGCAATCGTTCGACGACCAGATCTACCACGCCGTCGTCGACCTGCTCGCCTCCCCCACTCGTCGAAGCCTTCTGCAACGCCGCTACACGCACATCCTCGTCGACGAGTTCCAGGACCTAAATGCCGCGCAGCACGCTCTCGTCGACATCCTCTCGCGCCCGCGACGAAATCTCTTCGTCGTAGGCGACGACGATCAGCTCATCTACGGCTGGCGCTTTGCCGATCCGCGCGGCATCCTCGGCTTCCACGATCGCCTGCCTCCATCTCCCTTCTCACGCACCTATCTGCTCACCACCAACTATCGTTGCGCGCAGGAGGTGGTCGCGTCGGCGGCGCGCCTCGTGGCCCACAACACGGTGCGCGAAGAAAAGAGCATTCGCGCCGCGGAGGGCGCGCCCTGCGGAGCGGTGCACTTCGTCGCCGCTCCGGACTGGGCAGCCCGCAGCACGGCGCTCTGCGCGTTCCTCAGAACGGAGCGCGCTCGTCTTGACTGCGGGTGGTGCGACTTGGCGGTCCTCACGCGCTACCGTTCGCAGCAATTCGCCGTCGCTCTCGCACTGGACGCCGGCAGCGTTTCACGACCGCCCCACTTCGGCACGCGCCTGTTCACGCACCCGCGAGCACAGCGCCTGCGCGCCGAGGTGGCACGCGCTTCATCTGGCGAGACCGCCGGCAGCGCAGCGGCGCTGCTGGCGACCATGCTGGCCCCGCTCCACAGCACAGCCAGAGCCGGCAGCGACGACACTTCGGCGGCCGGCAATCAGCCGCCGCGCCGCGAACCGCGCGCCGCGAATGCCGGCCTCGACATCGCCGACTGTCTCCGCGTCCTCGCCGACGCCCACCCCGATACGGCGGCGTTCCTCGCCGCCTGGGATCACCTTGCAGCGAACGAGGCGGCAG
Source organism: Thermoleophilia bacterium (assembly GCA_041393415.1). GTDB lineage: Bacteria > Actinomycetota > Thermoleophilia > UBA2241 > UBA2241 > CAIXSE01. The sequence continues at coordinate 94,818 of JAWKKE010000005.1, forward strand.
CCTTCTCCCCATCTGCTGCTGCAGCTAGCACCGCCGGCAACGCCACAGAACCCGACGCCGTCGTCATCTCCACAATCCATGCCGCCAAAGGACGCGAGTACCGAGCGGTCGCGATCCCCGACTACGACTGCGACGTCAGTACATGGGACAGCGCGACGATCGAAGAGGAGCGTCGCGTCGTCTACGTAGCAGCCACGCGCGCCGCCGAGTCGCTCCTCTTCACGATCGACTCGGCGGCACCATACGTCCATCCGTTCCTGCGCGAGCTCGTCGCGCCGCCGACGCCCGACGAAGCTCGGCGACTCTCGGCGCAACTCGCAACCAACGACATCAACGACGAAGCCCGGCGAGCTCACCTGCAGCGGCGGCTCGCCGAGCTCCTCATCCTCTTTCCCGAACTCGCCCCCGAACTCACGGGGACGAACGAGCTGCGTTCGACTTACCCGCTCCGCTGAACCCGCTCCTCACCTGGCCGGCGGCGTCAGCGTCGCCTCGCCCGGCCTCCAGTCGATCGGGCAGAGCTCGCCGGTCTGCAACGCCTGGAGCACACGCAGCACCTCGTCCATGTTGCGGCCGATGTTGTTGTCGTGCACCACCATGTACCGCAAGACGCCTTCGGGATCCACAACAAACGTGCCGCGCAGCGAGTGACCGACGCTCTCCAGCAGTACGCCGTACTCGCGCGTCACCTCGCGGGTCATATCACTGAGAAGCGGATAGCCGAGCTTGCCGAGATCGCGCTCCACCCAAGCCATGTGGCTGTACTTGCTGTCCACACTCACGCCGATAACCTGCGCGTCCAGGTCCTCGAATTCGTTGAGACGTGCAGCAAAACCGCGAATCTCCGTGGGGCACACAAATGTGAAATCGAGAGGGTAGAAGAAGAGGACCACCCAGTTCCCGCGATAGTCACTGAGCCGCACGTCGACGAACTTACCGTCCAGCACTCCCTCGAGAGAGAAGTCTGGAGCTTGCTGTCCAACCTGCACCACAGTCGGTACCTGCCTTTCGCTCGACGGGGACGAACGCGCCCCGCTGTAGTACACGGATGACTGCAGTGTGCCCACGTGTGGCCTTCTCGATACGGCCACGACCGGCGAAATGCGTGCCGAGAGCGGTGTTCCAGCGAGTGTAACGGGGCGGCGTGAGTGCATGGCCCAAGAAAACGAGACGGGGCCGCACGCGCCCCGGCCCCGTCTCTCCCCCCCAGCTATGACTTGCGCTGTATCTTATCTGATTCTGTGGCCGCACGCGCAAGGCGATCCCGAACTCTCCTTCACCCCGCCCGAGTCTCGCCACAGGCAACGCTCCGGGCAAAGAAACAGCGAGGGGCGGCGCGCTTGCCCGCCGCCCCTCGCTGTTTCCTGCCTCTCCGCTGTTGATCAGGCCGGTACGACCAACACCGGGACGGTAGCGCTCTTCACGACCTTGTTCACGACGCTGCCGCCTCCCAGAAGACCAGCCATGAAACCCACGCCGCGGGCGCCCATCACGATGACGTCGGCGCCGCGATCGTGGGCCACCTCTAGGATCTTTTCGGCCTCATTGCCGTACTCGACAACCACCTCAACATCGGCCTTTCCGTACAGTTCGCGCATACGCGCCTCGGCCTTCTCCCCGTACACTTTGGCGACGGTGGACGCCGACTTGTCCTGCATCTCACCGACGTCGTAGTTGTACGACGTGGCGACAACGTGCAGCACCACCAGCTTGCCCTCACAAAGCCCTACGGCAGCCTCGAAGGCTTTGTTGGAGTTCTCGGAGAAATCCGAGCAAACCAAGACATTTCCGAACCCGGCCATGGTCCCCCTCCTATGATATTCGCTTGCGCCATGCCTTACTCACCCACTACCCACATAGCGGGGGTTTCAAGCCATCGCAGCGCAACCGACATCCCGAGTCCCGCGAGCCGCCTATCCCGAGGAAAGGGATGTGCATGGCGGCACGCGTGCGGAACGAAGAACGGCGCCGCAACCACTATCATCGCAAGTGGTTGCGGCGCCGCTTATCTCACACAAACTCCCTCACGAGGCAAAGTGCCTCGACCCGCCCAAACTTAGGGGGTCGACAACGTGAAGGACTCCACCTTGTCGTCAACAAAGTTGATGTACAGGCGGTTACGCCCGTCGTTGATGAAGTACTTGTAGACGCGCTTGCCGTCGATGTCCTGAATGGTCGCAGGATAATCCACGACATCCTTGACCTCGCTGGTGGTCATCCCCACTTTGAGAGTGGCGAAGTCACCCGGCAGAGTTGAAGCGTCCACTTGCTCCACGACCGGCGTCACGGAGTCTTCCATGCCGACCGTGGAGCCGAACTCCTCCTGGCCGCGGTCGGTGTTCCCACACCCCGCTGCGACCAGCAGCATTGCCGCCGCCGCGACGAGCAAGCACATCAGCAAGAACGCACTGCGCTTTCTCTTCATAGTACCTTTCTCCTCTTCCCCCTACCGTCACCGGTCCTTCGCGCAGCTTCGCAGAAACTGAGCGGTGCCGGTGACTATGGCACGATCACGACCGGCATAGGTGCCGACCAAAGTCGGCCTGGCGCCGGTTTCATGTCGTCCCGGGCTCCGATCACATACCCGTCACGGCGACAATGACGACCGCGACCGCGACAACACAGTTGGCGAAGAAAATCACCTTCGCGAGCATAGTCTTCCACCCCCTAGTGCTCGAACATCATCAACCGACAGAGATCCTGTTGACACTACTGGCTCTGTTCCGTTTGCGACCCTGGCTTGACGATCTGGATCTGATTGTTGGCGACAGCCCCGTTGTACTGCACTTGCGATACGAACACCGCGATGAGGCAGAACCACAGCGCCATCATCGACCAGAACGCGACCCTGCGGGCCCTGGCCGATCGCGCCGTGCCCCACGCGACTCCGGCAATAAGGACTGGCGGCATACTCAGCTTCACGGCCAGCAATATGGCCTCAGGAGAGTACACGGACAACACCAGCACGACGGTCGACCACGCAACGGCAACGATAGCAGCCCACTTGGCAACCACGTCGCGGTTGTCCTGGAACCGAAGTAGCAGTCGTTCTACTGATGAAGCCATTACCCAAGTACCCCTTATTACCTGAAGAGCGAGAGCGGCGGACGGTAGTTGCCCTTCCATCGCTTGTACACAAACTCCGCTGACGAGCGCGTGTCGCGCGCTTCTTGCACGACGTCCGCTACAGAGGCGATTGACTCCTGCGTAACGGTAGCGCCGTTCCCGAAGGTTGCGAGCATCGTCTCGGCGAGCGTGTTGCCGGCCTCCTTCATCGCCCAACTCATGACCGCGAGGGTTGCGGTATCGGCCCTCATGTCAGCTAGCATCGCCCGGCCCTCGGCTTCGTCGGGGCCCGGCCAGCTGGGCAGAAAGTCATCCGGCTGGTCCATGAACCGAATTGTGTACATCGTGCGCTGGAAGAACGGCTGACCCTTGCCATCGACCCAGAACTTCTGATTGATGGCGAGCAGCTTCTCGCTCTGCTTGAGGACTTCGTCGACGTTCTGACGATCCTCCGGCTCACTCTGAAGATTGTCGTAGGCGAGAAGCAGTTGGTTCTCAACTGGCATCGCCTTCTTCTGGTAGCTGTGGAGCTCCTTCTCGACCGGAGTGAGCATCGAGAGCTTGCTGCCTATCTGCGGCCACGTGATCCACATGACGGCGAACACACATGCCGCCACCACTGCCACCCTTATGAGCCACTTTCTAACCAACGTCGCGCCTATCCTCTCGTGCAGTACTACAGAGACTCGCGGCTCGTGCTCAGTGAATACTCTTGATTCACCCGCACACGCGCGAGCTGTCTAGCGCCAGACTTGATCAACCGCCAGTACCCTTGCCGCCCGTGAAGTCGATGATGACGACGGCGTACGAGTAGATGGCGGACGCCGCGATCCAGAAGTAGGTGATGATGTGATCGAGCTGGAACTGTGCCCGAGTCACGTAGCCGTCCACGAACAGACACCACAGACACCAGAAAAGAAGGAAGCCACAGTGAACGTACGCGCCGAAATCCCACCACCAGTCGCTGCTCTCGACGTGCATATAGTGACGCCAGTTACCGGTCTCCGGGTCGTAGTCGCGGAGATGCTCGAGCAGCGCGTCGTGGTCCATCTCGATGCGATGTTGAATATCGTGATGCTCTTCAGACATTAGTTTCCCTCCTCTCTCAGACGTGAGTGTCGGAGTAGTCGTAGCCAGCCTCGTTCAGCGATTGGAAGTTGAACGGCTCAGGCTTGGCCAGCGTCCACGGAATGGCGATGATCGCCGACACACCCATGACGATGATGTTCGCCCACACAACGCCCCAGAGCATGTCGAAGTCGGCGATGAAGATCCAGTAGCCCGAACCGACGAGAGCGCCGATGATCGTGCCCCAGAAGACGCCGGAACGGTTCGTGTTGCGGTGGAAGATCGCCATCCACAGCGGTACCACTGCCGAGGAGAAGAACACGCCCATGGCTTGGTACATACCAGAGAAACTGAAGCCGATTGCTCGCCACCAGAAGGCGATGAGGAGCAGGGCAACGGCGATGATGTAGAGCATGATGCGGTTGATCGCCAAGATCTGCTTGCCGGTAGCGTTGGGCTTCAGCCAACCCTTGTAGATGTCGTTGGCGACGACGGCAGCGGTCGAGAGGATCTCGCCGGCGCCGGTCGAGATGGTGGCGCCCGTTACGGTGATGATGAAGGCAGCAAGGCCGATGTAGCCGAGCGTCATGAACGCCATCATCGGCGCCACCGCCGCGGACTCGGTGAACGTGGAGGCCACGTTGTTGTAGGGAGAGATGTACGTCTCGCCCACGACCAGACCCTTCGCGAGACCGCCGAGGCCCATCGCGGTGGTCATGGACAGCGGCACGGGGTACCAGCACCATGCAGCGGTCCAGAACGAGCGGAAGAGGTTGCGCGGGTTGTCGGAGCCGATACCGCGTGACCAGTAGGTCTGGTTACAGAGAACGGCGCCGAGGTTACCCACCGTGTTGACGATGAGGAAGCCGAGGCCGGCCGCGTTGACCCAGCTAAGGCCGTCCCACTGCGACTTCCACACAGCCACGCCCTCGCCCGGCTGCAGTTCGGGGTGAGCCAGCATCGCGTTCACGAGGCCGTCGTAGTAACCGCCGAGGCCGACGCCGGCACCGAAGCCCCAGAACACGGCCGACGTCAGGATGCCGATACAGACGAACATGACGAGCGACATGATCGTGTCGGCGAAGATGGATGCCCAGAGTCCAGCCACCGCGACGTACGACACGAAGATCGCCATCATGACGATGCACATGTAGTAGAAGTTCGCGCCGGTGAACTGCACCAGCATGATGGCGCCGCCGGTGACGAGCATGAGTGTGACCCACCCGCAGACGATGATGGTGATGATCGCCTGAAGAACCTGGTTCTTGCGGTCGAGCCGGAAGCGGATGTACTCCGGATAGGAGCGGTGCTCCGGCATGTCGAGACGCGTACGGCGACAGATATACGCCATGAGCGGGAGCGGAATGGTGGCGCCGAGGCCGTACCACCAACCACCGCTAATGCCGTACGAGTAGCCGGTCCAGGAGCTCATCATGAGCGTCGCGGCCCAGATCCACGTCGCGATGATCGAGTTGTGGATCATGCCGTGGCCGATGTTACGACCACCGGCGATGAACGAGTCTGCTGTCTTACCCTTGGTGCGTCCCAGCAGTACGACCATGAGGGTGTAAATCAGCGCCTGCCCGAACATGATGGCATAACCCGTCCATCCTGGCAGTGGCGTTGTTACATCTGCTGCGAACAACATACTCAAACCCCCCTTCTTGCCTTCCAACTTGTCCTCAGGCCCTCGATGAGAGCCCGAGGTGTGTGGCCCAAATGCAGGCGCTAGGCGGTCGGCACCCCGAACTTGCGTTCGTTCCAACTCCCCCAGATGCCGGTCGTTCCTTGCGCGCGATCATGCTCCATGATCGTGTCGCATTCGGGCTGGGCGCCGGGGGGGCAGGACGCCCCCCCGGCCCTTATCACACAGTCTTACTTGGTGATGATCGTCCCGCACTTGCCGTCGAGTGCGTCCACGGCCTTGTCCAGCGACGTGATGATGGCACGCTCGCCACCCCACTCGACGAACTTCATGGCCGAAGCGACCTTCGGGCCCATGCTGCCGGCGAGGAAGTGACCCTCGGAGGCGTACTGCTGCATGTCGGCGAGCTTCACTGCACCGATGGCCTGCGCGTTGTCCTTGCCGTAGTTGAGAATCGCGTTCTCAACGTCGGTGAGGACCATGAACACGTCGGCCTTGACACCCTCGGCCAGGACCTCACCCGCGCGGTCCTTGTCGATGACGGCCTCGAGACCCTGGAAGTCGCCCTTGGCGTCTTCCATGACCGGGATGCCGCCGCCGCCGGAGCAGATGACGATGACGCCGGTGTCGAGGATCTTGTTGATCGCCCGGAGCTCGGCGTTGCGCGCCGGGATCGGGGACGGCACGGTCCGGCGCCAACCCTTCTCGGCGCTCGGCTTGACGTGCTTGACCACGTAATCAGGATGGGCTTCCTTGAGGGCCTTGGCCTCTTCCTCGCTGAAGAAGTTGCCGACCGGCTTAGAAGCGTTGTCGCCCACGAACTCAGGATCGCTCGGGTCGACGACGACCTGGTTGACGCAGGCGATGACATCCATGTCGAGGCCGTGCGCACGCAGGTGCTTCTCCATCTGATTCATGAACATGTAGCCGATTTGGCCCTGGGTCATCGCGCCGACCACGTCAAGCGGCTGAGCGGGGACCTTCTCCTTACCGGCGACCTGCTGCACGTCAAGGTTGCCCGACTGCGGGCCGTTGCCGTGCGTGATGACGAGGCTGTCGCCATCCTTGAACTCGCTCACGATCTTGGCGAGGGCCTCGGCGGTGATGCCGCAGTTCGCGAACTGCTCCTCCGCCGTGCCGGACTCGTGAGCCTGCTTGATGGCGTTGCCGCCAAGAGCTACGACTACTCTCACTTCGTTCCTCCGACTGTTTTCCGTACGGTTCAGACGCCCGGCTTGAGAAGCTCGACCATCACGCCCTTCTGCAGGTGGTAACGGTTCTCAGCCTCAGGCGACACGGCGCACTGCGGGTGCGACGTGACTTCCTCGGTGATCTCGAAGCCGCGATACATCGGCTGGCAATGCATGACCATGGCGTTCGGGGCGAGCTTGAGGAGGTCCAGGTTGACCTGGTACGGAAGGAAGATCTCGCGGATCTCGTTCGCCTTCTCCTTCTCGGCCGGCACGTCGTAGGCGATCCAGCTGTCGGTGTAGATGACGTCTGCGTCCTTGGCGGCCGCAATCGGATCGTTGGTGAACGTGATGGTGGCGCCGGTCTGCTTGGCACGCTTCTGCGCCTCGTCGACCCAACGCTGATCCGGCATACCGAAGTTCAGGTCCTGGAGGAGCTGATGCTTCGAGTAGTCCGGCGTCGCAAGGACGAAGTTCATGCCGACGCTAGCGGCGGCGATGAGCCAGTCCTGGCAGGTGTTGCCCGTGCCCTCGCCCATGTAGGCGACCTTGAGGCCCTCAAGCTTGCCCTTGTGCTCAAGGATGGTGAAGAGGTCGGTGAGCTGCTGGACCGGGTGAGCCATGTCGCTCATGCCGTTGATCAGCGGGATGTCCATGGCAGCGCCGAGCTTGGCGATGGTCTCGTGGCTGTAGGTACGAGCCATCACGAGATCGCACATGCTCTCGAGCACGTTGGCTTGGTCGCGGACGTCTTCCTTGAAGATGATGTCAGCGGCGTTCGGCGGGTACGCCTTCAGGGTGATGACGCCGCCGCCGAGGGCCTGGAAGCCGGTCTCGAAGGAGACGCGGGTGCGCAGCGAGGGGCGCTCCCAGACGGTCGCGAGGACTTGGTTGTTCTGGAAGAAGGTCGGCTTGTAGCCGTCCTTCAGCATGAAGTCCTTGATGATCGTCGCCGTCGAGAAATACTTCCAGATGTCATCGATCGACACGCTGTGCATCGACTCCAGAGTCTTTGTTGCCATTCTGTAGTGCCTCCTTTGGTACTTGACCTTCGTTTTCCGAATCACTTACTTGCTGAGAACGTCATCACCCGCGAGCACGAAGGCCCGCGGGTGATGACTGTGGTGAAGCTGCTTCTTAGCGGACGCAGTCCTTGTAGTAGTCGCCCCAGAAGCGATCCATGGCCTCGCGCATGACGGCGCGGGACTTGTACATATCCCACTCGGGATCCTCGGCGATCTGAGGATGACGCGGGTAGGTGATGTCGCGCTTGAAGTAGTCGAAGAGACCACCCTTGAAGCTGTTGAGACCGTTGTGGGTCGGCATCGACTGACGGTAGTGGCGCACAGCCTCGATGTCGATCGTGGTCTGCATCGTGCTCTCGACGCCGGCCAGCGGGCAGCGGCAGAGGAGACGACCCTCGAAGTCGCTGATCAGCGAGCCGCCCTGCATGCCGTACGGCGGCATCTGGATCGGGGACCAGCCGGAGTGCGGAGCGAGGGTGTAGCACATGTTGGTGACGCTGCACCAACGGTTCTGCAGCTCATAGTACTCGAGCGGCGGGATGACCCACGGGTCCATGAGGAGCTCGGGGTGATAGATACACTCGGCGCCGTTGAAGGCGAGCTGACGGCCACCCTCAGGGGTCATACCGTCGTTGCAGATCATGGAGCCCCAGTTACCGATGCTCGTCTTGGCGACGGGGTAATAGGGATACTTGTTGAGGTCCCAACCGATGTCGATCAGGTCGTACGGGCTCGGCCAGTACTCATCCGGGATCCACGGGTTGCACTTGTGGTAACGAAGGACGACCTCGCCCTTGTCATCCTGGATGATGGCGGTGTCGAAGGAGGTCTTCGGGAACTCCGGCACCGTGGAGCCCATGCCGTACATGACGTAGACGTCGTACTCCTTGCACCACTTGCCGATTTCCTCGGTGATCGGACCGGGGATCTCCTCGGAGGCACGCAGAGCCTCTTCCATCGAGCCGGCCGGATAACCGTTGGCGGCGTACTCAGGATAGGCGATGACCTTGATCTGCTTCGCGTAGTCGGTGCAGGACGCATCAGCGATGTAGCTGTACTGCTCGTACGTGAAGTCGAAGTAGTCCTTCATCCGCTTGAGGTTGCGCGCGGTGGCCTCGGGGCCGACGTGCAGCTCAACCGGGCTGTACTGAATACCGCAACACATGTAACGAGAAATCAAGTCACCCATGTTCACTCCAGCTCGCGTTTGTCACAGACATTGGCGGAGGCGGCGAAATGCCTCTGCCCATTACAGCCAGAACGTACAGTTACGGCTTCCTGCGGAAACCACCCCCCTTCTGTTCCGTGAGGAACTCGGACGAGAGGCGCTGAGCCTCCGGGCCGAGAGTGCCGCCGTCTAGTAGGTCGCGACTCGGTTGCACGTGGGGGCGCTGTAACCCCGATACGTGGCGGGTCGCCGGCGGGATCGACGGGATGCACGAGACGTCGGAGACCGCGTTGGGGAGAAAACTGCGGACGCTCGTGACTGAGGCGGGGAGGTACGTGGCGGCTCGCCCGCGTGCTACCGACGCGGGAGCTCCCGTGCATGAAGCAACGGAGCCGGCGCCGTGCGACGCGAATGGGGTGCGACGTGCTGCCATCGGAAAGCGTGACCACCCGGTCGAGGCGACCTGGGCGAGACCCGCTAGCGATGAGCGACTTGCACAGAGTGTCTCCCCCCCGCGCGCAAGCCGTGCAATGACGAGCCGTGTCATGGTTCGTATCCTTCTACATTTCCTACCAAAAGGCAAGAGACCGAGCGCTGTTGACGGGTCGCTCATAGAGCTCGGGCCGACGGTGCCGAAGAGCCGGGATTTGCGCTCGACGCTGAGCGACGACAGCCGGGTCGAGCTCGGCCAAAACGATGCCGTCGCCCTCGGGCAATTCACCGAGAACAGCGCCCCAGGGATCGACCACGAGGCTGTGGCCGTGCATCGGCCAGGCGGCCGCGTGTCCGTGCTGCGCGGCCGCCACCACGTAGGCTCCATTTTCTATCGCGCGCGCGCGAAGGAGAACTTCCCAGTGCGCGCGTCCCGTCGCCGCGGCGAATGCCGCCGGGACGACGAAGAGATCGGCACCGACCGCGGCGAGGGCTCGGTATAGCTCCGGAAAACGCACGTCATAGCAGATCGAGAGACCGAGCGTGAAGCCGTGGCCGGGAACACTGACGAGCTCGTCGCCGGCGACGATCGTAGCCGACTCGCGCACCGCCACCTCGGAGCCCACGGCGACGTCGAAGAGGTGCGTCTTGCGATATGTCGCTACGAGCTCGCCGCCGCGGTCGAAGAGGCAACTCGTGTTGCTCAAGTGCGGGGCCCCCGGCGCCAACTCCTGCCGGTCCTCGACGATGCTCCCCGCATGGAGAACGATGCCGTGTTCCCGCGCTTTCGCCGCCAGCACAGCGGTCGTCGGTCCCGGGATCGACTCGGCCGCCGCGGCGAAGCTCTCCGGCGGCCCGATGTAGGTGAAGCACTCCGGCAGCACAACAAGACTTGCACCCGCCGCAGCCGCCTCGTCGATGAGGCGAAGAGCACGGTCCAGATTGTCGTCCTTGACCGTGCCCACGCGCAACTGAACCGCCGCGACACGCAAGCGGCGCGACTCCTCAGCGCCGTCTACCACCCGAGAAGGTACGCGAAGACGAGCGGTGCCACGATCGTCGCATCGGACTCAATGATGAAGCGCGGCGTGTCCGGCGAGAGCTTGCCCCAGGTAATCTTCTCGTTGGGGACCGCGCCGGAGTAGGAGCCGTAGCTCGTCGTCGAGTCCGAGATCTGACAGAAGTAGCCCCACAGCGGAGTCGGCCGCTCGAGGTCCTGCTCGAGCATCGGCACCACGCAGATCGGAAAGTCGCCGGCGATGCCGCCGCCGATTTGGAAGAAACCGATGGAGCTCGTCTTCGACGTCTCCGTATACCAGTCAGCCAACCGGATCATCGTCTGGATGCCGTGGTTGACGACATCGACGCGCGAAAGCCGGCCGTCGATGTTGGCGGCGGCGTACATGTTGCCGAGTGTCGAATCTTCCCAGCCGGGCGTGAAGATCGGCAAGTTCTTCTCCATGGCGGCGATCATCCAGGAGTCTTTGGGATCGATCTGGAAGTGATCGGCGAGAACACCGGTGCGCAGCAACTGCCACAAGTAGTAGTGCGGCGGGTGCGTCTCACCGGCGTCGTCGGCCTTCTTCCACTCCTTATTGATCGCCGCCTCGATGCGGCGCATCGCTTCGTCCTCGGGGATACACGTGTCGGTGACACGGTTCATGCCGCGATCGTGCAACGCAACCTCATCCGCGGACGACAGCATCCGCCAGTCGGGGATACGCTCGTAGAAGTCGTGCGCCACCAGATTGAAGATGTCCTCTTCGAGGTTAGCGCCGGTACAGGTGATGGCGTGGATCTTGTCTTGGCGGATCATCTCGGCCAACGACTTGCCCAACTCGGCCGTCGACATAGCCCCGGCAATCGTCACGAACATCTTGCCGCCCTTGGCGAGGTGGTCTTCCCAAGCTTCGGCAGCATCGATGACCGTCGCCGCGTTGAAGTGCTTGAAATGCTCGAGCATGAACTCCGTGATTGGTCCGCGTGTCATCGTCGCCCCCTCTGAGCGCGCCCCGAACGGCGCCTCGTCGCCGTTACTTCAGGTACGTGTATGCCTTGAGGCACTGTTCGTAGAAATCGACGAGACGCACCCCGCCGCGCGGGTTGATGGCGCCCTCGCCGACACAGCGGTCGATGTGCTTCTTCACCGTGTACGCCATAGCTTCAGGGTTGTACTGCATCGCCTCCAGCACGCTCCCGGCCGACGATCCCTTGATGACCTCCTCGACGTAGAAGTCGGTGGGGTCGTCATCGTCGCAGAAGACGTGCACCTCGTTGACGCGGCCGAAGAGGTTGTGGAAGTCGCCGATCACATCCTGGTACGCGCCGGTGAGAAAGAGACCGATGTAGTACTCCTCCCCAGGAGACAAGCGGTGCAGCGGAAGAAGCGACTTGGTCTCGCTGACGTCGATGAAGGTGTCGATCTTTCCGTCAGAGTCGCAGGTGATATCGACGATCGTTGCGTTGACGTCCGGCTTGTCGGTTAGTCGCTGGATGGGAGCAACCGGCAGAAGCTGGCCAATGGCCCACGAGTCGGGGATCGACTGAAACACGGAGAAGTTGCAGAGGTACTGCAGTGAGACGTCCTCGTCGATGTCCCAGAGGTTGTCGGGGATGAACTCCATCTCCGGGAGCATCTCGGCGATGGCCTTGGAGACGCGCCAGAAGAGTGTTTCGATGACGGCGCGCTGCTCGAGCGTGAGAATGCCCAAACGAAAGGCGTTGCGCGACTCGCGCTTGATGTCGAGAGCATCGTTGTACATCTCCTGCACGTTGTCGCGTGACAGGAGATCGAGGATCTCGCGCATATTGGCGATCATGACGCTCGAGTTGACGCCCTCCGCCGGGTAGTCGGCGTACGCGGCCTCGATCGTGTCGATGACATTTGTGATCAGACACGAGTGGCGCGCCGTGACGGCGCGCCCCGATTCGGAGACAATACTGGGGTGCGCGACGCGCTCGGCATCGCACACCTCCTTGGTGATGTACACGACGTCGGCGGCGTAGTCGCGCATCTTGTAGTTCATGGAGGAGTTCGACGTCGATCGCGACCCGTCGTAGTCGACGCCGAGACCGCCGCCCACGTCGAAGTACTGCAACGGCGCGCCCAACTGCGCGAGCTTGGCGTAGACACGCGCCCCTTCGCGCACCGCCTCCTTGATCGTCTTGATGTCGGTAACCTGAGAGCCGACGTGGAAGTGCAGAAGCCTGAGGCAATCGAGCCGATCCTCTTCTTTGAGGAGCTCGACCACGCGCAGGATCTCAGCCGTCGTGAGGCCGAACTTGGCGCGCTCGCCGCCGGAATCGCACCACCGTCCACAGCCCTCTGCCATGATTTTGGCGCGCACTCCGATGAGCGGCTTCACATCCATCTCGTCGGCGAGCCGCAGAAGCGTGCGCAACTCGTAGAACTGCTCGATGACGACGATGACCTCGCGCCCGAGCGTTCGTCCGAGCAACGCAAGGCGCAAGTAGTCTTCGTCTTTGAAGCCGTTGAGGACAGTGAGCGCTTGGTGGTCGTCGTTCATGGCCAGGGCGGCCAGCAGTTCTGGCTTGGAGCCGGCCTCGAGCCCGTAGTGATACGGCGCCCCGGCATCGAGGATCTCCTCGATGACCTCGCGCATCTGATTAACCTTGACCGGATAGACGCCGACGTACTGCCCTTGGTACTCAGCCTCGGCGATCATCTCGCGAAAAGCCTCGTTGAGGGCCACAACGGCCGCGCGCAGGATATCGCCGAAACGCAGGACGACGGGGAACTCGATCCCTTGCGCCTTGATCTCTTCGACCACATCGACGATGTCGATTCGTGGACCCTCGGCGGTGCGTTCGGGCACGACGTAGAGATGGCCGTCGGCGCCGATGTCGAAGTAGCCATCGCCCCACCGACTCACGTTGTAGACGGCGTCCGCGTCGTCTCTCGTCCACTGCGGCCGCTCCGCGACGCCGTTCGGCGCTCGCGACTCCACTACTCGTTCCCCCTCACGTTCACAACGCCCCGCGTCTCGATCATGCTCTTGCTCCCCAGTCGCGCCACCGGCACGCGCGTGCGGTGGTCGTTGACGTGGGGGAAGTGGTCAGGACTGGCGACACGGCCGTCTCGCACCGTCGGCTCCCCCCGACTATCGTCATCTGGCGCGACCGGCAGTGCGGGCTCGGCGTCGCGCGGAAGCCCCACTATACAACTCCCCTGCCGGCCTGGCGACATCGGGCGATGCTATTATCGTGACGGCGGCCATCTGTTGCCTCAGAGGCCCCGCCACGGTCCAGCCTCGACACGGGAGCACCATGCCAGAGATCATCGAGACACGGCTACCAGGTGTCGGCATCCGCCACGAGTTCGTCACGTCGCGTGGCGAGCGCCTGGGCATCATCACGCACCACAGCGGTCGGCGTGAGCTCATCTTCTGCGCCGCCTGCGACCCAGACGTCTGCCGTGATGTCGTTCGCCTGGAAGAAGACGACGTCCGCACCCTCAGCGACATCCTCGGTCAGTCGCAGGTCGTTGAGAACGTCAACGCCATGCACTTGAGCCTCCAGGGACTCACCATCGACTGGCTGCCGGTGACCGCCGAGGCCCCCTGCGCCAGCTGCACGCTCTACGACGTCGAGCATCACGACGAGACACCAGCGTCGATCGTCGCCGTCGTGCGTAACGGCAAGACCATTGCCGCTCCGCCCTCGAGCTTCGAACTCGAACCGGGAGACACCGCTGTCGTCGTGGGAACGCCCGAGGGAGCCGCAGCGCTGGCAAAGCTGCTCCTAGGCGAATAGAGCACCGGGCATGCTTGCTCACCTAGCGGTCGAGTCAAGCGCGATCGCCTGGTCGTTCATGCAGGCCGGTGCGGTGCTCGTTGCTCTGGCACTCCTCGCCCGCCTGGCGATCTCTACCGGCTTCTCGCCGATCCCGCTCTACCTCATCGCCGGCGTCCTCCTCTCCCTCATCACACCCGCCGAGGTGAGCGAGCCGACCATGGCCGTCGAGTCACAGATCGCCGTCGTCCTCCTCCTCTTCATGCTCGGCCTCGAGTACTCGGGCGAAGAGATCACGGCCAGCATCAAGGCAAGTATCGGAGCAGGCGCTACGGACTTCGCCCTCAACTTTCCCCCCGGCTTCCTCGTGGGTCTGCTCCTGGGATGGACTCCGATCGAGGCGCTGCTCCTCGGCGGCGTCACCTACATCTCGTCTTCCAGCATCATCGCCAAGGCGCTCGACGACCTCGACCGACTCGGCAACCGAGAGACGCCGGCGGTGCTGTCGATCCTCGTGATCGAAGACCTCGTCATGGCGCCATACCTGCCCATCGTCGTAGTGCTCCTGGCAGGCGGCGGAATCGTGACCGGCTTGGTCTCGGTGAGCCTCGCCGTGGCCGCCGTGGCCACGACGCTGTGGGTAGCCTTACGCCACGGCCAGCGCCTCAGTCACGGCATCTCCCACACGAGCGACGAGGTCGTTCTCCTGACCGTCGTCGGCGGCTTGCTGTTCGCTAGCGGCGGCGCAGAGTTGCTCCACGTCTCCGGCGCCGTCGTCGCGTTCCTTCTCGGCCTCGCCATCTCCGGCGCGCTCGCCGAGCGCGCTCACCGCCTCTTCAGCCCCCTCCGCGACCTGTTCGCGGCCCTCTTCTTCGTCCTCTTCGGCTTTCAGATCGATGTTGGCGCAATCCCGGCCGTGGCTGCACCCGCTGCAGGCCTATTCGTCCTCACGGCGCTCACGAAGATGCTCACCGGATGGTTGGCGACGCGAAAGATGATCGGCATTCCCGGCCGCTTGCGCGCCGGGGCGGCGCTCGTCGCCCGCGGCGAATTCAGCATCATCATCGCGGGCCTGGCGCTTGCCGCCGGCAGCACGAGACCAATAGGAGCGCTCGCCGCCACGTACGTGCTGATCTCGGCGATTACCGGTCCGCTGATGATGCGCTATGCCGTGAGCGCCACACGCCTGACGACACTAGTCGCCCGGCGCCACCGCTAGACGATCACTGCGATACCCAACCAATCCGTAGGAAGGACGTGCCGGCGCCTCAGTAGATCTCCGGGACGAACGTCTGCGATTCGATTGGCGGACGGATGTAACCCCGATCCGCCGGACGCTCGAGCAGAGTCACGCCCTTGGGAGTAACGTCCTCATAGGGAATCATGCTGAGCAGGTGACTCATGACATTCAGCCGTGCGCGGCGCTTGTCGTCCGCATTCACCACCCACCAGGGCGAGTCCTTGGTGTCCGTGTAGGAGAACATCTCGTCCTTGGCCTGGGAGTACTCCACCCAGCGAAGCCGGCTCTCGAGATCCATGGGGCTGAGCTTCCACTGCTTGAGCGGGTCCTCGACGCGCGCCCGAAAGCGCCGCTCCTGCTCCTCGTCGCTCACGCTGAACCAGTACTTGACGAGGATGAGGCCGCTACGGATGAGCATGCGCTCAAACTCGGGGCAGGCGCGGAAGAAGTCCCACACCTCATCCTCGGTGCAGAATCCCATCACGCGCTCGACGCCGGCACGGTTGTACCAGGAGCGATCGAACAGGACCATCTCGCCGCCCGCCGGGAGTTGCGCGATGTAGCGTTGGAAGTACCACTCGGTGCGCTCACGATCGCTGGGCGCGGCCAGCGCCGCGATGCGCGCCACACGAGGATTGAGATACTCGGTGATGCGCTTGATGGTGCCACCCTTGCCCGCGGCGTCGCGCCCCTCGAAGACAACGGCGACACGCAGGCCAGAGTAGCGAATCCACTCCTGGAGCTTGACGAGCTCGACTTGAAGTCTGCGCAGTTCCGCCGTGTAGATGTCGCAGGCAAGCTTCTTGCGCGCGCGTGGCGCGTCGTGGGCCGCGCCTGCAGGCACGAGACCCTGCGCGGACGCGGGGGATCCGGCGTCGACAACAGTCTGCTCACCCTTCGCCAGGGATGCTCCAGCCTTCGCACCGTTGCCATTCTTCTTCGCCTTGCCGTTCGCCACGTACTACCCCCTGCCATGCCAGACCGACGGGTCAATGATAGACCACGACGCGAGCACGCGCCGCGACGTCGCGGACGCGTCAGTCCCAGAAATCGGCAGCAAGACCCGGAGCCACAACCTCGAGAAGTTCCGGCGGCGATTCGACGACGCGCGCCGCGCCCGCCGCCATCATTGCATCCGGCTCGTGCCAGCCCCAGGCCACACCGCACGGCATGGCTCCGGCATGTTGGGCCGCGCGCACGTCGCCGACCGTGGCGCCGACGAACCAGTGAACAGGTTGCCCCGGCGCCTCCTGAACGAGCCGCGAGACCTTCTCAAACGTGTTCTCGCCCGCACCCACCCCGTGTACGTCGGCTACGCCGGAGATCCTGTGACGATGCAGGAACGACCACACCACGTCCTCGCGCGACGCAGTCACGATCACCAGATGGTGAGTATCGCCGAGTTCGTCGAGAAGCTGCGGCATGAGCGGGAACGGCTTGAGCCAAGGGAGAGCGTTACGCAATGCCTGCGCGCTCTTGCGAGTGATCTCCTCGATACCTGCGTCGCCGACACCCATCTCGCGCAAGCGAGCGTAGGCGTCGTTCTCAAACAGCGCCAGAACGTCTGACAGCGACGAGATGCTCTCCAGCCCGACACGGGCACACGCCTCGATCAGGGCCATGCTGAGAACTTCGAGAGAATCGACCACGACACCGTCGTAGCCGACCATGAGCAAAGGCCGCGTTGCCACTCAGCCGCCAGAGATGGCCCACGGGTAGGTGTTAGGCCACCACCGAGGGCCATAGCCGAGGCGCAGCGCCACCGCCGTAGCGCGGATCTGCGCCTCACCGTCCGTAATGCTGCTCGCGCGCCAAGGGTTCCAGGAGCCCTTCCAGGTCTTTGGCGCATACTGGAACAAGCCGACGAACCCGCCCGCTCCGACAACCGTAGGCGAACCGCCGGACTCGACCATCATCAGGCGATACATCGCCCGCGCGCTCACGCCGTTGGCGCTCGCTGCCTGTTCGATGAGCGGCCACCAGTGCGACGTCACATCGCCACCGCCGCCGCTATCGCCACCATCACTACCCCCGCCTGAGTCGGCCGGTGTCTGTGCTGCCGCCTCGGCAGCGGCTGCGACACGCGCCTGCTCGGCAACCAACCTGCGAATCTCGGACTGCACGCTGGCGAGGATCTGCCGACGGTCGGCGAGTTGAGCACGGATCGTGGCCGACTCGCGCTTGCGCTGCGTGACGAGCTGAGCCGCTTCTCTGCGGTCCTTCTCCAGCGTCGCGGAACGCTGCGCCAACTCGCGCACGGTTCGTGCAACGCGATCGACGAGGTTGCTGTCGCTCTGCTCGACGCGCCGGAACATCACGAACTGATCGACAAGCGCGTTGAAATCCTCGGCACCAAAGACGACGTCGAGCGACGACACGCCCTCATGCTTGTAGATAGCAACCGCGCGGTGAGTGAGAGTCTCGCGTGCCACACCAAGCTCGTAGCGCGCCACACGAAGCTTCCTCTTGTTGACACCGATCGCGGCGCGCGCATCCTCGAGCTTCGTCGTCGCCGCAGCATACCGTCGCACGGCTTCGTCGATGCGCGCGTCGAGAGCCGCGATCTCGGCACCGAGAGAGCGCGCCTTCGCGCGGTTCGTCTCGAGAGGACCGGCGGCGGAGTCGGAGGAAGCCACGGCAAGAGTCAGCGCACACCCCACCGCAGCAAGTACCCCGATCACGACCCGCGCCAACGCACTTCTTGCCTGGCAGCGTTTCAGTATCACCCCCGCTGACTCGTACGCCACTTTGCCCGCGTACACGCCACCGTGACCCAACACAGGCGGCAAACGGGAACCGTAGCAGACCTCAAACGGCGACACAAGCAGGATTCCTGTTGTCCACGTCGACGACGGCTGGTACCCGCCGGTACGCCGATCCGGCACAGGCTTGACCCGACCTCGCCTGCGTGCAAAACTCAACACGCGTTGAGTTTCTTCTGGCGCCGGCGATGAGTGTCGCGGATTCACGAACAGGGGGCAACCGTCATGTGGGCGATCGCGCTCAAGGAGTTCCGCCAACTGCGCCGCGACCGGCGCACGGTCGCGATGCTGTTTCTGCTGCCGCTCCTCTTCCTCGTCGTGTTCGGCTACGCCGCGAGCTTCGACGTGCAGCGAGTGCCAACTATCGTCATGGGCCCGGGCGCCGGACTTGTCGCCACCATGCTGCCCGACCAGCTCGACGTGCAGCGCACCGACGCCGCCGGCGACGTCGCCGCCGCCGAAGACGCTCTCCGCCGCGGCGAAGCGGTCGTCGCCCTCGTGATCCCTTCTACGTCGGCAGATGAGCCGCGCATCCTCGTGGACGGAACGGAGCTCTTCGCCGCCCAAGCCGCGCTGCGTCGCCTGGCAGAACTGCGCGCCGGCGACAGCGCGTCGACATCGAGCACCTCAACGAGCACGTCGACCACGGCACCGAGCGCGCAAGAGGAGACCGCGACCGCATCGCCGGCGGCCGCCGCGCTGAGTTCGGTGCAGGTCGATGTGCTCTTCAATCCGGACCTGCGCACCGCCGTGATCATGATCCCGGGGCTCTGCGGAATCATCCTTGTCTTCGTCGGCACGGTCGCGACCGCACTCGGCGTCGTACGCGAACGGCAGGCGGGAACCCTCGAGCAGCTCGCGGTCATGCCCTTCCGTCCGCGAGACGTCTTCATCGGGAAGATCGCCCCTTACCTCTTGATCGCGGCGATCGACATGGCGATCATCGTGGCCGCCGGCATGCTCCTGTTCGATGTCCCCTTCCGCGGTTCCGTGGCCACGTTCACGCTCGGTGCCGGCCTCTTTCTCTTCGTCACTCTCGGTACCGGAGTACTCATCTCGACGCTCTCGCAGACGCAGGGGCAGGCGATACAGCTCTCGATCATGACCATGGTTCCGCAGTTCCTCCTCAGCGGCCTCTTCTTCCCTCTCTACTCCATGGCCGCCGGGGTCCGCTGGATCGGCTACATCCTGCCCTTGACCTACTTCATCAAGATCGCTCGCGGCGTGATGCTGCGCGACACGCCGATTGCGGCTCTCTGGCTGCCGTTCACCGTTCTCGCCATCATGGCGCTCGTCGTCTTCGCTCTCTCGACATGGCGCTTCCAGCGCGACCTCGCGCCGGCCGACAAGGCAGCCCGCAAGTCATGAGCAACGTCTCCTGGGGAGTAACCGGTCTGACGGTGCAACACGGGCAGCACGTGGCGCTCGACAACGTCACACTGAGCGTGCGAGCCGGCGGCATCACGGCCGTGTACGGGGGCGACGGCGCCGGCAAGTCGACGCTCCTGCGCGCCCTGGCCGGCGGCGTGCGACCAAGCAGCGGCAGCATAGATCGTCCCAACCGAGCGCTGATCGGCGTCGTCCCAGGCACAAGCGGCATCTACACGGATCTCAGTGTCGACGAGAACATCGCCTTCGTCGCCGAAGCGTATGGTCTGACCGGCGCCAAGCTCACGGCGCAAACTCAGGCGCTCCTGGCGCGAACCGGACTAGAAGGTACCGGCGACAGGCTCGCCGGGCGCCTCTCCGGGGGCATGCGGCAGAAGCTCGCCTTCGCCCTAGCCATGCTCCACGAGCCGAGACTGCTTATCCTCGACGAACCCACAACCGGCGTGGACCCCGTGAGCCGCGCCGACCTCTGGCGACTCATCGCGGGTGCCGCTGCCGACGGGACAGCGGTCGTCGTCGCCACCGACTCCTACGACGAGGCGGCGCGAGCAGAGAACGTTCTCACCCTCGAGGGCGGCCACGTAGTAGCCAGCGGCGCGCTTCCCGCGGCGCCGCCGCGCGCTCGGAACACCGCGCAGACAGAACCGCAGGTGGTCGACGGTACGGACCCGAGCGCAACGCCGCTCGCTCTGTCGCGCCACGTCGCCAAAGTGTTCGGGCACATGAGCGCCGTCATCGACGTTGACCTCACCGTTGCCCCCGGTGAAGTGGTGGGACTTCTGGGAGCCAACGGCGCGGGCAAGACCACGCTCATCCGCATGCTCCTCGGCCTATTGGAACCCTCATCCGGGCAAGTCGAGCTGTTCGGCCAGGGGCCATCGCGTGCCACGCGCCGCCGCCTCGGGTACGTCCCGCAGGGGCTCGGGCTCTGGGAAGACCTCACGGTGGCGGAGAATCTCGCCTTCGTCGCGCGTGCGTTCGGCGCCGGCCAACCGGCGCTCGGCGCCGACGACGCCGAGCTCGTCGCGCACAGCGATACGCTGGTTCGCGACCTTCCTTTCGGATTGCGCCGGCGCCTGGCATTTGCCGCCGCCCTCGCTCACAACCCTGAGCTGCTCGTTCTCGACGAACCCACCTCAGGAGTCGGCGCGAGCGCCCGCGCACGCCTCTGGACGACGATTCATTCCGCCGCACAGCGCGGCGCCGGCGTTCTGGTCACAACCCACCATCTCGAAGAGGCCGACGAGTGCGACCGCCTGGTCATCATGGCTGCCGGCCGCGTCGTCGCCGACGGCCGGCTCGCGGACATCGTTGGCACCGCTCAGGCGCTGGCGATCGAGTCGGAACACTGGGAAGTGGCTTTCGCCGCGCTCGAAGCGGATGGCCTGCCGACGGCGCTCGTGGGCCGCGTGCTCCGCGTACCCGAGTCCAACCCAGAACGGGTGCGCCGCGCACTGCAGGCGCGTGGTCTCACGGCCACCATCACGCCGGTTCCAGCCACGCTGGAAGAGGTGTTCGTCACGCTCACTCGCGGCCACTCAGACACCAACGCCGCGTGAAGCAGCCTCTTCCGAACGGTAGCGCACCGGTCGCCGATATCGGGGATCCGCGCAAGTGGTGGATCCTCTTCGCCGTCAGCTTCGGCATGTTCATGGCCCTGCTCGACGTCACGATCGTCAACATCGCGATCCCCACGATCATGGACGATCTCAGCGCTTCGGTCGCGGATGTCTCGTGGGTCATCAGCGCCTACAGCCTGACGCTGGCCGTCCTCTTCCTGAGCATGGGGCGCGTCTCCGACAAGTTCGGGCAGAAGCGCACCTTCCTCGCCGTCGGGGTGGTCTGCTTCACGATCTTCTCACTCCTCTGCGGACTGGCGCCAAACATCCAGTGGCTGATCGTCTTCCGTGTCGGCCAGGGTATCGGAGGCGCGGCACTGGCACCCATCTCACTGGCCATCCTTCTCGGCGCCTTTCCCGCCCGCGAGCGCGGCGCCGCCGTCGGCATCTGGGGAGCGATCGGGTCCGTTGCCGGCGCCGTCGGCCCATCGCTCGGTGGTGTCATCATCCAGTACCTGTCCTGGCACTGGATCTTCTTCGTTAATGTGCCGGTCGGCATCGTCGCGCTGCTCGTGGGCTGGCGTGTCATCCCCAATCGACCCGTGGCCGGCGCGGTCCGAGGTGTCGACCTCCCCGGCCTCGGCATCTCAGCTGTCGGGCTCTTCTGCCTCGTCCTGGCCCTGATCCAGGGCAACGACTGGGGTTGGACCTCGACGCGCACACTGGCGCTTTTCGGCGTGGCGATCGTCAGCTACCCACTCTTCCTCTGGTGGGAATCGCACACGGAGACGCCGATGTTCGACCTGCGGCTGCTGCGTATCCGCTCGTTCACCGCCGCGAACAGCGCGATGTTCTTCGTCGGCACGGCGATGGGCGGCGCCGCGTTCCTGCTCGTCCTCTTCCTCGTCAGCGTGCTCGGCTACAGCGAGCTCCAGGCAGCCCTGGCGATCACACCGATGCCCCTGACGGGGCTTGTGGTAGCGCCCTTTGTTGGGCGCCTCGTCGACCGAGTTGGGCCACGCATTCCCGGCGTAGTCGGCGCACTCTTCTTCGTCGCCGGCCTCGTTCTGCTGGCACAACTCGACGGCGAGGCCAGCGCGACCGATGCCATGTGGCGCACGGTGCTGCTCGGCGCCGGCATTGGATTCAGCATGCCGACCTTCTCGGCGGCGGCGATGGGCTCGCTTCCACCGCACGTCGCCGGGGTCGGCTCCGGCGCCTTGAACACCTTGCGTCAGGTCGGCTTCTCACTTGGCCTCGCCGTGGTCGTCGCAGTCTTCTCGCACGCGTTGATCGTCAATTCGCAGGAGGCCGCCGCCAGCGCGGTGGCCTACGTTCAAACGCGAACCGAACTGCCGGCGAAGACGCGAGCAGCGATCAGCGCCGCCATTCTCAAGCAGGCCGACAACCCACAGGAGGCGCGCGCCGTGGTGAGCGGCGGCAGCTTGCCGGGCGTGCCGGCGGCAGCGCCGGGCACTCCCGCCGCCGCCACGCAAGCCGAGATCGGTGCCGCGATTGCCGCGATCTTTCGCGACACGCTCGCGCGCTCGTTCGCTTGGCCGTTCTACGCTGCCGCAGTCGCTGCCGCCCTCGCGGCGATCCCTGCGCTGTTCACAGGCCGCCGTCTCGGCGAACATGAGGGCCATCATGAGTTGACGCGAGCGCAGCGCATCGCCGAACGACAGTGAGCACCATGGCGCCAAGTGACAAGCGCAACCCTCAAACAGGTACCGGAGACGCCACGCCAGGCGGCGCCACAGGGCGAAGACGCGGGAAGGCCGCGACACGCGACGCCATTCTCGCGGCCGCTCGCGACGCCTTCGCCACAGCCGGCTACGATCGCGCTACGTTGCGCGGTATCGCTCACGCAGCGCACGTGGATCCCGCTCTGGTAATCCACTACTTCGGCTCCAAGAAGGGCCTCTTCGCCATCGCGCTGCAACTCCCAGTCTCGCCGGGCGACATCATCACGGCCCTCCTGAGCAGCAAGGATCCGAGCGCGCACGACCATCTCGGGGAGACCATAGTGCGCACGTTCTTGAGCGCCTGGGAACCACCGACGAGCAGGCCGCAACTCGTCGCCATGGTGCGTTCTGGTCTCACCAACGACGTCGCGCAGGCGATGATCCGGGACACCCTCGGGGCTCAGATCTTCCAGCCGGTGACGGCCGCGCTCGGCGTCCCCGACGGCGAACTGCGCGCAACGCTCATCGGCTCGCAACTCGTCGGACTCGCCATCATGCGCTACATCATCTTCATCGAGCCGATCGCGTCGGCCACGCCGGAACACCTCGTGGCCGCAGTCGGTCCCACCATTCAGCATTACCTGCTCGACGACCTCACGGGCTACGAGCATCCGAGCCCGCCGCCGACTACGCTACGCCCGTCGCCGCGCCAGACTGTTGCTGACGGCCTTCTCGATCTCGACAAGGAGAAAGGCGACCACGCCGAGCGCCAGAATCGGTAGCCACATCCAGGCCTCCAGGGGAGCGCTCTGGAAGGCCGTATTCATGAACGGCGCGTACGTGTAGAGCAACTGCAGCGCGATCATGATCGCAACGCCGCCGAGCACCCAGCGATTCGAGAACTGTGGCAGGCGGAAGTATGAGCGCGTGAGCGAGCGACAGTTGAACAGGTAGAACAACTCCACTACCACGAAGACGTTGACGGCGAGCGTGCGCGAGACCTCGGACGACATGCCCTCGCCCTGCGCCCACTCGAAGAGGCCGAAGGCCCCGGCGAGCAACAGTGCACCCACGAAGATGATGCGCCTGATGAGATCGCCGGTCAGGATTGGCGTCGTCGGCTTGCGCGGCTGACGCTCCATGATGCCCGCCTCCTTGGGCTCGAAGGCAAGCATGAGCCCCAGAAGAACGGCAGTCGTCATGTTTATCCAGAGAATCTGCACCGGCAGGATCGGGAGAGTACTGCCGAGAAAGATCGCAGCGAGGATCACCAGCCCCTCACCGAGGTTCGTCGGCAGCGTCCAGGTGATGAACTTGATGAGGTTGTCGAAGACGCCACGACCCTCCTCGACGGCCGCTTCGATCGAGGCGAAGTTGTCGTCGGTGAGCACCATGTCGGCCGCCTCCTTGGCGACATCGGTGCCGTTGATGCCCATCGCTGTGCCGATATCGGATTGCTTGAGGGCAGGGGCGTCGTTGACACCATCGCCGGTCATGGCAACGACGTGCCCCCGACTCTGTAGTGCCTCCACCAGACGCAGCTTCTGCTCCGGAGACACGCGCGCGAAGACGGCAGTATCCTCGGCGCGCGCGATGAGTTCCGCGTCAGTGAGACGACTCAGATCACTGCCCGTGAGCGCGACCGGGAGGGCCGTATCGTCGTCCGCCACAAGCCCGATCTGGCGCGCGATCGCGGCCGCCGTCACCGCGTGATCGCCGGTGATCATCTTGACTCGAATGCCGGCCGTCTGGCAGGCCTTGACCGCCGCGATCGCCTCCGGCCGCGGCGGATCGATCATCGCCTGCAGACCAAGGAAGGTGAGGTCAGTGAGGTGATCGTGCTCGAGATCGGTCACCCCCGCAGGCAGTTCCCCGCGGGCAAAGGCGAGCACACGCAGCCCCGCCGCGGCAAGACGCTCCACATCGGCGTGCACGGCGGCAGCGTCGAGAGACTCGCGACCACCGTCGAGGCCGAGAGCGTCACGGCAGCGCTCGAGAACACTCTCGACGCTGCCCTTCATGAAGACACTCGCCGGCGCTTCGTCGTTTGAGCTGTGCAGCGTTGCCATGTACTGGTGCAGCGACTCGAATGGGATCGTGTCACGACGCGGCTCCTGCGCCTCCAGAGCCGCGCGCTCTAGACCAGCCTTTCCGGCCGCCGCGAGGAGGGCGCCCTCCGTGGGGTCGCCGTGGATCGTCCAGCGCTCTTCCTCGTGCTTCAGCACGCTGTCGTTGCAGAGCGCTCCGGCAACGAGAGTGGTGCGCAGAGCCGGAATTGTGTCGACATCTACGGCGTTATGTGGATCCGCGGCGGTAGCGACAGAACCGACCGGCTCATAGCCGCCACCGCTCACGACGAACTCCCGGCCCCCGGTGACGATACGCTGCACCGTCATTTGATTCTGTGTGAGCGTGCCGGTCTTGTCGGTGCAGATCACAGTAGTGCTGCCGAGAGTCTCCACCGCCGGCAACTTGCGAATGATCGCCTTGCGCCTGGCCATGCGTGACACGCCGATCGCCAGGGTGATCGTCACGGCCGCCGGCAAACCCTCCGGGATGGCCCCGACGGCCAGCGCCACCGCGGCGAGGAACATATCGACCACCGTCTCGCCGCGAAGCAGCCCGACGACGAACGTCACCGCGCCAAGCGCAAGGATCACGATCAGCAGGAGCGTGCTGAACGCCGCAATCTTCTTGGTCAGAGGCGTCGACAGGTCGTCCGCCTGCGTGATAAGGCTCGAGATGCGTCCGACTTCGGTATCGTCGCCGATGCCGACGACCACACCTGCACCCTGGCCGAACGTGACCAAAGCGGATGCGTAGGCCATGTTTGCGCGCTCGGCCAGCACCGTCTCGCGTTCCACGAGTTCGGGCCGCTTCTCCACCGGTAAAGACTCGCCGGTCAACGCCGACTCGTCGATTTGGAGATCACGACTGCGGAACAGGCGTAGATCGGCCGGCACCCTGTCGCCGGCCTGCAAGAAGACGATGTCGCCCGGCACGAGATCGACCGCCGAGAGCCGCACCTGCTCACCGCTGCGCAGCACGGTGGCTTCTGTCGTCATGGTCTTGGCCAGCGCCTCGATCGCCTGAACGGCCTTCGCCTCCTGAAGGTAGCCCACGACTGCGTTGACGATGACGACGCCGAAAATGACGCCGGAGTCGACCCATTCGCGCAAGAAGGCGGTTATGGCGCCGGACGCAATGAGGATGTAGATCAGCGGTTGGTGAAACTGCAGCAGAAAGCGTTTGAAGGCACTCGAACCGCCGCGCGCCGTGAGTTCGTTCGGGCCGAACTCCTCTTGCCGGTGCTTGACCTCGAACACATCGAGCCCTGCGTCGGGGTTCGTCTCGATGAGCTCGAAGACCTCTTCGGCCGGCAAGTGATGCCAGTTCATCCCGGCGATTTGGTCCATTCACGCTCCTCACTTGAGGGTAGGGCGACGACACCGTTGCGAGCACCGCAGCGTCGTCGCAGTATATCCGGCACGCGGCCCCGCCCGTCGCTCTCACGATGACGGGCGGGGCCTTGTTCATACGGCCCGAAGCCTCTCTTCACAAGTCACGACGCGCGCTGATCGTCACTCGTAGTGGATGGCGTCGAGAATATCGATACGCGCCGCGCGCCGCGCGGGCAGGATCGCGGCGACAATGCCGACGACGACGGCAAGCAACAGGAACACGATGAGTTGCACCGTCGGGATCGAGAAGGTGATGCCCTGTCCCGCGAAACGCGTGGTGACGACGAAGGCGAAAAGCGTGCCGACAACAATCCCCATGACGCCGCCCATTACCGACGTAATCACGCTCTCATAGCGAACGGTGCTGCGGATCTGCGCACGTGACGAGCCGATGGCGCGCAGCATGCCGATCTCCCGTGTGCGCTCGTAGACCGAGAGAACGAGCGTGTTGACGATCCCGAATAGCGAGATGATCACGCTCATTGCCAACAGGCCGTAGAGCAGATTCAGGAGTTGATTGACCATACCGACGATGCTGTCCTTGTACTCTCCGGCCGTGCGCACCTCGGCGGTCGGTGTGTCGGCGAGCGCCGCTTCGATGTCCGTCTTGAGCGCGTCTAGCGCAACCCCCTCGTCGGCGCCCACCAACACCATGAAGAGTTGGCGCTTGTCGAAGAGGTGGTCATAGGCGGTAAGACTGCCGACGAGGCCGTTCAACATGAGTGGATCACGAAAGATGCCCACGACGGTGAGATCGGCGGTGGTACCCGCCACCGTTTGCACAGGCACGGTATCGCCCACGCCGACCCCGAGCGCCTCAGCCGTCTGCTCCTCGACGATCACGCTCGTGTCGTCCAAGCGTTCGAGCACCGTATCGTCGGCACCCCCAAGCCAGTCGAAGCTCCACACCGCACCGAAGTCACCGGGGTCCATGGCATAGAAGGGAGTGATCTGATCGTTGCCTGCCTGCACCTGTTGCGCATTCAGCCCCGCCACCGCGGACACGTCATGAACGTTCGCAACCGCGGCGATCGTCGAATCGGGCAACGTAAGGTAGTTGCCGCCCGAGATGACGTAGTCCGCCCGCACCACTCGATCGAAGCCGTCAATGAACGACGCCTTCATGCCTTGCGCGAAGACCGCGACGAACACGACTACCGCGAGCCCGATCATGAGCGCCGAAGCGGTCGCCGCGGTGCGTCCAGGATTGCGTCGCGTGTTGTCGCGCGCGAGACGGCCGCTGATCGGCGAGAGCCTCTGCAGCGGCCAGCCGAGCGTCTTGGCCACCGGGCCTACGAAGTAGCGGCTCAGCATCGCCACGGCGACGAACACGAGCACGGCCCCGACGGCCATGATCGCCAGACGTTCTGTCGTGCTACCGGAGCCATACATGCCGTAGATGATCCCCGCGATGCCGAGTCCCGCTATAAGAGCGGCGACGATTGGCGTGAACCGCGCCAACGGTGACACGGGCAACACGGCGCCCTCCTGCAATGCAGCGATCGGCGGCACGCGCGTGGCGCGCTGCGCAGGAATGACCGCCGACAGCACCGTCACGACGATCCCCACGACAAGGGCGACGACGACGGTGCGTGGCTCCATCACGAGTCCGCTCCGCGGGATGTCGATGCCCGCAGCCGTGAAGACCGCATTGACCCCTGCGGCAACGCCCAGGCCGGCGAACAGGCCAGCGGCCGACGCGAGCACACCCATGATCAGAGCCTCCCCGGTGATCGTCAGCATGACCTGACGCCTCGAGGCCCCCAAGGCACGCAGCATGGCGAACTCACGCCGGCGCTGTGCGACCGTCATCGAGAAGGCATTGAAGATGATGAAGGCGCCGACCAGCACGGCGATCCCGCCAAACGTGAGCAACGCTGGCCGCAGGAACTGGCTGATCGCCTCGCTCACTTGCTTGGTCTGATCGGCGGCGGCTTGCTCCCCCGTCTTCACCTCGGTGCCCTCGGGAAGAATCGGCTTGATGCGCTCTACGAGTGTCTCGGGTGATGTACCGACCTCCGCCTTGACATCGATATAGCTGACTCGCCCTTCCATATCGAACCACTGCTCGGCGTCGGCACGTGTCATCTGGATGAGCAGCGAGCCGCCGAGCGAGGACTCGGCGCCGAAGCGGAAGATGCCGGCCACGGTCACGTCCTCAGAGCCGGCATCCGTAATGACCTTAAGGGTCGACCCTACCTTTAGATTTTGGTCGGTGGCGAGCTTCTCGACGATCGCCACCTCGCCTTGTTGCGTCGGGCGCCCGCCCGCCACGTACTCAGAGCTTTCGTCGATCGTGGCTTCGTCGACCGAGAAGAACAGCGTAGGGGCGCCGCCGGTTTGGACGACTTTGCCGTCCACCGCCACGGCACCCATCCCTTGGATGTAGCCCGACGCCTGGGCAACGCCCTCGACTTCGCTCACTTGGTCGACGAGCTCGGCCGGCAGTCCGCTGACGGCGCCGGTCATCTCTCCGCCACTAAACGACTGCGTCTGCGTGATGGTGGCGTCGATCCCCTTGTATGCATCGGCGAAGATCTCTGTGAAGCCGCGATCGATTTGGTCGGTAAGCACGTACGTGCCGCTGATCATGGCGACGCCGAGCAAGATGGCGAGTGTCGTGAGAACGGTGCGCAACTTGTGCGTCGTCAGACTTCGCCAAGCGATACGAAACATCAGCGGAGCTCCAGGGACTTGATGACGTCATAGATCTCGTCGCGCTCGAGCCGCCCGCAGTCATGGGCAATGCTGCCGTCCTTCAGGAAGACAATCCGATCGGCATACGAGGCCGCGTGAGCATCGTGCGTAACCATCACGATTGTCTGACCGAACTCGTCGACGGAGTGCCGCAAGAGACGCAGCACTTCGTCGCCGGTGTGCGAATCGAGGTTACCGGTGGGCTCGTCGGCAAAGAGCACACTCGGTCGCGAGGCCAGTGCACGAGCCACAGCGACGCGCTGCTGCTGGCCACCGGAGAGCTCGGCGGGCTTGTGCGTGAGCCGATCGCCGAGCCCCACCGTCCCGACCAGCGTGCGAATCCACTGATCGTCAGGCTTGCGACCGGCGATGGTCAACGGAAGCTCGATGTTCTCGATTGCTGTAAGGGTCGGCAAGAGGTTGAAGGTTTGAAAGATAAAGCCGATCTTGTCGCGGCGGAGTTGCGTGAGAGCGCGCTCCTTTAGCGCCGTGATCTCCGTCCCGTCGAGCTCCACAGTGCCGTCCGTCGGCGCATCGAGCCCGGCAAGGATGTGCATCAACGTAGACTTACCTGATCCCGAGGGACCCATGATCGCGGTGAAGTCGCCGCGCACGAGGTCGAGACTGACACCGGCCAATGCGACCACGGTGGCATCACCAGAGCCATACCGCCGAGTAACGTCGCGCGCCCGCACTACAGCGCCGTCCAGGCCGACGCCCGGCTCCGAGACACAGGACTGAGGTGCCTCGGCGAGCGGCTCCGTCTCACGATGGTCGTCGTTCACGTGGTCTCCTTGTCGATGGTGTCTGTCAGTATCCCACTTGGTGCGATTATCCTCACATCCACGTCAGGCCGGCCCACGATCCTCGGTCTGCGCGTTCTCAGGCGGCTCCGACGTAGACGGCTCCGACGCGATGTTAGTGACCGCCTCGCCGGCTTGGACCTCAGTGACCGGCTCCACCGGCGCGGGCGCCGACTGCGTCGGCTCGTCACCAGCGGGCGGTTCTACCTGCGTCGGCGCCGACGGGGGCATCATGGGCGGAGCCGCAATCCGTTGAGGGGCCACCGGAGCCACGAGCGGAGGAGCCGCAGCCGGCAGTGCCTGCGTGGGCGCCCCGAGCGGAGGAGCCGAGGTGCCCGAGGGCACGGCGGCCGGCACTTCGCTTGCCGCCGTGGGTGCCGGCGCAGACGCCGCGCCCGCGAGGCTCGACGCCGTGTTCGACGCCGGCATGGCGTTGGGAGCGGCCGGCGCCGGCGAGAGCGGCGCGTCACTCGGCAGCGGCGGATACGCGCCGCCGGCCGGACCGCTCGGCCATGGCGGCACCGGCGCGGCAACCGCTCTGCGCTCGCGTCGCCAATTTATCGTTGCGAGCACCGCGGCGCCGGTCCCGAAGAGGATCATGACCAGAACTGCCAGAGCGCCGGCCACCGGGATCTGAGCGATGATCGACGTGCCCACGATACCGAACGCCGTGGCCAGCATGAGGCCCTCCTGGCGACCACCCTTGGTGAGGAGCAGCTGGGCAATCATCGATGCCACGGCGACACTGGCGAAGAAGTAGAACAACGGCACGATCACGATCGCCGGAATCACAACGAGAATGCCGATGATGGTCACGATCAGGATGACCGCCACAATCGGAACAATGATGAAGAACGTCAATGCACCCCAGCCGAGCGAGGCTCCCGGACGTCTCATGACCGTGCGACCAACCGCCTGCATCTGCTTCGGCAGCAAGGCAGCGGCGACGAGTCCGAGCACGAGGAAGATCAGCGTCTGCACCAGCCATCCGAGAAATGAGAAACCCGCCCACGCCCGAGGATTGAGGTCATCAAGCACCTGCGGTACCCCACCCCACGATGAGAAGCCGTTCTCGTGGCTCTCGATCGAACCGTACATGCGGGCGCCTTCATCAACGGTGACTGCGCCACCCAGGGCGACGATCGCCGGTTCATCGGTGCTCAGACTACGACCGATCGTTGCGCTCGGCAGCACATGCACATCGCCGCCGAAGGCGACCACGGTGTCGGTCACGGTTCCCGCGATGGTCACGTCACCGCCAAACGCCACCACAGCCTGGACGCGTTCATGGGCGCCGATCTTGATGGGATTACCGAACTGAACGATGACGCCGCGATTGACGTCCGCAACCTTCGTCGGTTCCGTCGCGGCGGCTCCACCTTTGGTGGCGGCCGCCGTCGGTCCCACAATCGCCAAGCCAATGACCATGAGGACGAGGGCCAACGCCACGAGCGCTACGCTCGGCCCCGCAATCCTCTTCACTCGCGACGCGCTCATCTCTCCACCTCCACGACCCCGCCGGTCGTCTCGCTACCGTTTGTGGCGGCACCAAACAGCAGAACCGCCCACTTTCCACAAACCCAAGCCCATGCATTGAGCACGTGCAGCCAGCCGAAAGTCGCCAGGACGCCGGCCGGCACCCCGAGGATCGCGAGCCACAGAGGCGGCGTCCGGGTGCCGTCGGCGACGGGCACATCGAAGTACCAGAACACGGGCAGGGCGAGCAGCCACAGAGTAGTAGTCGTCGCGGTCAGCGTGAGCGCGAACGACGCCATGCCGAGCACCACCTTGCTCAGCAGAAAGAACAGATCGAGCCAGGTGCTGGCCGCGACAAAATGCGTACGCAGCCGTGCCCACACGCCTTCGTGGAGCTCCCATGCGCGTAGCGACGGCGCGACATCGACACCAAGAAGGTACTCCGCCTGCAGCCGTTCGAAGGCAGCGAACAGCCACCAGGCGCCGACCACGACGAGGAGAATCGGTAGGCCGATCCAGACGACCACGAGACTCAGACCCAGAGAGAGCCCGACGGCGAGAAAGATGAAGTAGAAGAGCCCGAGCGGGAAAGCAAGCCACAGGTAGGCCATGTTGAGCCACGTCCGCGACTGTGTCACAACGCCGAAGAAGCGACTTGCGCCGCGCCGCATGGGGCACCTCCCTCCGCCACAGTCCGACTTCCACTAACGTACTCAGCGTAGCCGGAAGGTGCACCGGTGTCGTCACCCGGAGGCGGGATATTCTCCGGATGCGCAGAGGGATATCCAAGGCTGTCCGCGTACCCCCTCGGGGGTACATCGCACCCCTACGAGGCTAGTCCAGACGCGCCTCGCCACGACGCACGAGCCCCACTTCGTAGGCAAGGATGACCGCCTGCGTGCGATCGTGCAGACCAAGCTTGGCGAAGACGCGCTTCACGTGAGTCTTCACTGTGCCCTCGGAGAGAAAGAGCTGCGCGGCGATCTCGTGATTCGTGAGTCCGCGCGCCATGAGCCCCAGAACTTCTCGCTCGCGTTCGGTCAGATCGTCAAGGCGGCCGGTATCGGGCGGCGCCTGGCCGAGCGCGCCACGCTCACGGAAGTGCTCAATGAGACGCATGGTCACCGACGGCGACAGCATGCCTTCGCCACTCGCCACGACACGAATGCCCGCCACGAGCTCCTCGGCCGGCGTGCGCTTCAGCAGAAAGCCGCTGGCTCCCACCTTGAATGCTTCGTAGACGTACTCATCGAGATCGAAGGTGGTGAGAATGAGTACTCGGGAGGTCTCCTCGCGACCAAGCGCCGAGATGGCCCGCGTCGCCTCGATGCCGTTCATGATCGGCATCTGCACGTCCATGAGGACGACATCCGGGTCGAGGCTCTGCGTGAGTTCGAACGCCTGACGACCGTCGCTCGCCTCTCCCACGACCTCGATGTCCGGTTCCGTCTCGAGAATGAGGCGCAGGCCCGAACGTACCAAGACCTCGTCGTCCGCGAGGAGTACGGTGATGCTCATGTGACCTCCTTATGCACGGGCAGCCGCGCTTGAATGGCAAAGCCACCCTCAGGACGCGGCCCGGCGTGCAGATCGCCGCCAAACGTAACCACGCGCTCGCGCATGCCCGCCAACCCGTGGCCGCCGCCGTCGAACCGATCGACCGAGCCGCCTCGGCCATCGTCGACGACGTCGATCACGAGCACACCGTCACTGTGACGGATGCGAACCCAGGCGTGTGCCCGCGGACCGGCGTGCTTGAGCGAATTGGTGAGCGCCTCCTGCACGATGCGGTAGGCGGTGAGATCGAGACTCGCCGGCAGGGACGGCGCGCCATCCTCGAACGTCAACTCGACGGGCAGGCCGGCTTCACGAACACTGGCACAAAGCTCGTCGAGGTGTGCCAGCCCCGGAGCTGCATCAAGCTCGGCGGTCGCGTCTGAGGCACGCAAGATGCCGAGCATGCGCTCGATATCGGCCAGCGCCTGCCGCCCCGTGCTCTCGATGCTGCCGAGAGCCTCACGCGCTAGGTCCGGTTTGGTATCCACGACGCGACGTGCGGCGCCGGCGTGGAGCACGACGACGTTGAGCGCGTGTCCGATGCTGTCGTGCAGTTCGCGCGCCAAGCGAAGTCGCTCCTCCGCCACCGCTTCACGGGCGCGCGCCTCGCGATCGGCGGCAAAGAGCGCCGCCCGCCGCTCGGCTCTCTCGACGCTACCGCGGTAGAGGCGAATGACGACTGCGACGACCCAGGCCACCGACAGCATGCCCCAGGTACTCGCCGCGTCCCGCCAGCTCACGTCGAGGGCCGAGAAGAAAACGATGATCATCCCTGCCGCCACCAAGAAGCCCGCCGCAACAGCACGTGCCCAGCGATCAAGGGCAACCGTCGCGAACGAGGCCACGACGACGGCCCACAGCGCGGCCTGAGTGAAGTCGTAGCCGAGCAACGATTGAGCGCAAAGAGCCACCAGCGAGACGCACAAGCTCCCGAGCGGCGTGAGCCAGAGTAGAGCGAGAGCGAGCGAGCTCATCACGGTCAGCACGATGAGCAACTCGTCGTCGGCGCGCTGACCGGCCTGAACGGGCCCGCGCGTAAGCAGTTCTACGAGCCCCGCCGCGGTGAACACAAGCGCCAGCAGGATGCTCACCGGCAGAGGATCGAACGCCCGCAGTCGACGCGCATTGTCGGCCCTTGCCGTCGCCTGCCTCCCGGGGCTCTCCTGGCGCTCCATGGTCCCAAGCATAGTCCAGCCGCGGGAGTTTCGCAGAATCACACGCAGCAATCCGTCTGTGGTCACTTCAGACAACTCCACCAACTCAAGCGCCATAAGTCGAAACCCGATGTTCGTCGCATGTATGAACATGGGAGATGTCCTGCCGTGTGCGATCGGTCGCCCGGAACCAACGCACCGTGAAGCCGGGACGCGTCCACCTCTCGGTCGCTGTGGCCGCGCTCGCCGCGCTTGCCTTGGCGGCCGCGAATGCGCAGCCGAGCGCGGCCCCCGCAGCTTCGTATGCACCTGCCGGCGCTCTTTCGCCGGCGACCGCCGAGACCCGTACGAACGACGACACCTCCCCTACGACGTCCACCCCACGAGCCGGCTTTCCGGCACCAGATCCTCGAGGCGCAGTGAGTCCATCACCGCTCGGCGAGGCAACACACCGCCCTACCGTCGAGTGCGCCGCCGACGAAGAGTAGAGGGACAACTGCCGGGGTCCTTCTGCGCCGCATCAGCCATTCGAGCTGTGCCGAGCGTCCAGCAGCAGCGCACCAGAGGCCGGTTCAGTCACCCCCCGGGAAGCCATCGTGCATCGACGTCGGATCTGACCCGGATCCGTGTGCGTGAGCATGCTGGTGCGCCGTCGCGGCGTGACGATGCTCGTGATCATGAATGAGGTTCGCCGAGAGCAGCAGATCACGCTGGGCGAGAATCGCATCAGGAGTGCCGTCGGCCACCAACTCGTGTTCCTCCGAGAGAACGACAACACGGTCGGCCGCCTCAGCTGCAGCCGAGAGGTCGTGCGTCGCCATCACGACCGTGCGCCCCTGACTCTTCCAGTCTGCGAGCACCGCGAGTAGCCACACCTGGCTGCGGGGGTCGAGTGCGGCGGTGGGCTCGTCGAGCAGAAGCACGTGCGGCTCCATCGTGATCACGGAGGCGATGGCAACCCGCTTCTTCTCTCCGCCAGAGAGCGAGTACGGCGGCCGATCGAGCAGCTTCTCGATACGCAACTGGCCGGCGACTTCCCCAACCCGCTCCCGGACCTCCTCCTCCGGCAGACCAAGCTGCAGCGGACCGAAGGCCAGCTCATCCAGAACGCTGGAGCAGAAGAGCTGTACATCGGCCTCCTGAAAGACGAATCCGACGCGGGAACGGAAGTCGCGACGGAAGATGGAATCCTCCAGCGCGGATTCGGTGAGAGGTGCGCCGAAGGCGACGACCTCGCCCCCGGAGGGGAACACCAGTCCATCGAGGACCTTGAGCAGCGTTGACTTGCCAGAACCGTTCGCCCCGACCACAGCCACATGCTGGCCGCAGCCGATCTCCAGATCGAGCGGACCCAGCGCCGGCGAGCCGCCCCGGTATTCGTGACGCACTTGTCTGAGGACGAAGTCGTGCTCGCTCACGATCCGATCATCCTATCGGCAGCGACGAGACCCACGCACATGAGAAGCGAGGCGGCTCCCCATGCCCAGTCACGAGGCCGCATATGCAGTGCGACAAGCGACGGCATGGCACCGCTGAAGCCTCGCGAG
Source organism: Thermoleophilia bacterium (assembly GCA_041393415.1). Lineage (GTDB taxonomy): Bacteria > Actinomycetota > Thermoleophilia > UBA2241 > UBA2241 > CAIXSE01. The sequence continues at coordinate 130,494 of JAWKKE010000005.1, forward strand.
AGCATTGCGTCGTAGACCTCGTCCGCGGTCTTCATCGACTTGCGAACGACGAACGCCATACGATCGGTGACCCAGGCGCGGTTCTCGCGCGTCGTACCGCGCCCCAGGGTCCGACTCTCCCGCGCCAGGTGAATCTGCTCTGTCGTGCGCAGCAGCGTGAGGATCTGCTTCTGGGTCATTGCCAGGGTCGCGACCACGACATCGGGCATGCGTAGCGCAGAGAGCGCCCGCAGAAGATCAGACCAGCGAGAAGTCCACACCACGAGAAGGGCGAAGCCGGCGGAGGCGACGACGCGAGCCACCAGAGTCGCGACTCCCATGAGACCGAGCTCGGTCAGCGTCACCGGCCCAAGGGACAACGCTGTCGGCCCTGGCGTGAAGATGCTCAGCGCGGACGGCAGCGCAATCAAGAGCGCAAGCAGACCGGCCGAACCCCACACCTTGCGAGCGAACGAGACGACGCTCAACAGGCAGGTCGCCGCCAATACAAGCGTGAGAACAATCATGGCCGCCAGCAGAAGCACCGAATGCACGAGACTCGCGGTCACCGCGAAGAGCACGAGTGTGAGCAGCTTGACGCGCGGGTCGAGGCGCTGCAGCAACCCGGGACGCACGGCCAGATCCTCGTTCTCGAGTACCTGGCCGACCGCACGTCCAAACGCGTCCGCAGCGCGGCGCGCGAGCGATCGCCCGTGACCGCGGCGACGCGGCTTCGCGGGCGACAGGTCGGCGAGCCGGCAGCTCAAGCAGCGCGACTCCTAGCCGGCGGACGGCGTCGCCGGAGACGACGGCGGTCCGGTCGTCGCGTCAACGTCCCCGCGCCGGCGGGCCAGCAGTACTCCCGTACTCCACGCAATGGCGACGACGATCGCGGTCCCGACGACCGCCGCGATCAGGTAGCCGAGCAGCGAGTTGCTCACGCCCGGCGTCGCGTAGTCGGGCATCGCCGCCTTCCACAGGCCGCCGAGCTTCTCCAGATTGGCGGGGACGTACCCAACCAGGGAGTCGAGCTCCTCCGCGCCCCATTCGCCCCACGCCGTACCGGACGCAAGGGCGCCGATCGGCGTGAGCAGAATCAAGGCGCCGATCCCGGCCCAGAGCCAGCGCAGCGGCTTGGCAGCCGGCTTCATCTCCAGCAGTTGCGGCTCCGCACGCTGCAAGGCGGCGACGATGCCGGCCGTCGCCAGCGCCTCGACCCACCCGAAGAAGAGGAGGTGCTCGAGAGCCATGGCCGGCACGGCAACGCCGAGCTTGTACGGCGCATAGAGGGCTTGTCCGCTCGCCGTGTGAGCGACGTACGGCTGAATGCCAAACTCGAACCCGGCGACGATAGCGGCGGCAACGAGGGCAACATACGCGGCCACGCCCGACGCGAGCACTCGCCGACCAGACGACGGTGCGTCACCACAGACGAACCGGTAGAGGTAGAAACCGACGAACGGCATGACAACAGCCATGTTGAAGCAGTTCGCGGCGATGGCGGTTATGCCGCCGTCGCCGAAGATCAGCGCCTGGATGATGAGCGCGATGGAGACGGCAATGACGGCCGCCCAGGGACCCAAAATGATCGCAATCAGTGTCGCACCGACCGCATGACCGGTTGACCCTCCAATAACCGGCACATTGAACATCATGATGACGAACGAGAACGCCGCGCCCAAGGCCAGCAGCGGAATCTGCTTGGTCCTGAGAGTGCGCTTGACCTTGCGGGCGGCGATGAACCATATCGGGATCATCACGAGCCAGAGGACGACGTACGTCTGGGGACCGAGGTAGCCGTCCGGGATGTGCATGGCAAGGATGTCCATCAGTTTCCTTCCTTGGGCAGGTGCTGCGCGCCGAGCGAAACCTCGCCGGAGCAGCACTCCCGACAGATGCCGAACGCCGTGACCTGTATCTGATTCACCACGAAGCCGTGGTGCATCGTGAGATCCTCGTGCACCGGAGCGAGGAGATCGTCACTGAAGTGGCCCACGGCGCCGCACTGCGTGCAGACGAAGTGGTGGTGCGTCGGCTCCGGCGAGACCTCGTAGTAGCAGGCAGTGCCGTCGAGGTGCGTCTCGACCACCAGGCCGAGGCTCACGAGAAGCTCCAGTGTGCGATAGACCGTCGAGACGTTCACGTCGGGCAGCTTGGTGCGCACGTCGGAGGTGACCTCTTCCGCGGTCATGTGGCGGCCGGCGTCCCGCAGAACTTCCCAGATGACGCTGCGCTGCGGCGTCAGTCGGTAGCCTTGATCGCGAAGAGTCTCTCGGGCATGATGCATGGCCGCGATGCTATCGCACCTGCAACATCATCGCAATAGCGCCCTGTGTGCAGACCGGCGCCCGCCCTGCATCGGCGAAGATCAGGACAAAGGGCAACGGTGGGATGAAGAGCATTGCCGAAGCAATAACGATGGTGGAGGCGGCGGGAATCGAACCCGCGTCCACGGACGCCTCAGCGGAGTCTCTACAGGCTTAGCCGTCGCATTTCGTCTCGCTCGCGGCCCCCGCGTCGGCCGGGTGCCGTCTGCCAGCCCTGGTTAGTCTTAGGCGCGGTCGCTCAGAGCGGGGCTACCGCGCCCCAGCCCACTCAGTAACACCGCGACTCCCGACCGTGGGCGTGCCGGGCGCGATGCGTCACCTGATGTGTCAGGCGGCGAGTGCGAGATCTCTCTCGGCAGGTAGTGTGTTCCGGCAGTTTAACGAGGCCACCGGACCTCGGCCTGCTGCTCCCACCGCGGTACAGCCCATGTCGAGACCTGTTCGCCCCCATGAGCAGCCGGAGTGGCCGCATATCTGACTATACCAGCCGCCAGAGACAACGAAACCGCGGCGCTCATCGCGCCGCGGTTTCGCGAACCTCATTGCGGCGTTTCGTCAGTCTTCGACAGTCTGGACCTCGCGCCGATCGCGACGGCGGAAGTACATGTTGCGACACAGCGGACCTTCTCCGCTCGCATAGCAACTCTGGACCGCTACCGAACACTGAGGAAGCGGCGTACGCGCCACCTTGACGACGCCGAAGCCGCCTTTGCCGCGCTCGATATCCTCGAACATCTTGAGGTCGATCTCATGCGGGAACACCTTCTCGATGCACCCGAAATACGTATCGCCATCCTCTTTGAATGCGTACAGGAATCGGCAGTTCATGCTCAGACAAGCGGCCGGGTAGACGACTTTCTCACACTGCGCCGAACACTCCTGGCATTCGAGCATCTCTTCAGACAACAAGATCAGCCTCCTACAGCGAAATGGCCGGCAGATGCGCGCCGACCCTGGTGCAGGGTAGCACAAGCGTCTTCGCCTGAACAGGGTTCTTAATCATCACTTAATACATGTCACGCAGAGCGCAAGCGCTTGCCTACCAAAGGTACCAGTAGGCGGACTGAGTCACTCGCGCCTTCGACACCGAAGAGCCGCCGCGAGGACTGCACTCGTCGGCTCGCGGCGCCTCTCCTGTCGCCATCGTGCGCAGCACAGTCTCGATAGCTTCGGCGTTGGCCTGGCGGTTGTAGCCGCCCTCGAGGATGAAGGCGATCCGGCCCTCACACAGCCGAGCCATGCGATGGCAGTGCCACGCCATGTACGAGAAGCCGAGTTCGGTGACCATCATGTCGCCGAGCGGATCGTCGCGATGAATGTCCTGCCCCGCCGAGACGAGAATCGCCTCCGGGCTGTACTGCTCGACGATTGGCTCGATCACCATGTTGAACGCATGCGCGTAGTCGTTGTTGTTGCAGTAGGCGGGCATCGGGATGTTGACCGTGTAGCCTTGACCGGGTCCCTCGCCGCAGTCGGTCACCGCTCCCGTGCCCGGGTAGTGCGGAGACTGGTGCATCGAGAAGAAGAGAACGCGCGGGTCCTCGTAGAACACCGACTCGGTGCCGTTGCCGTGATGCACATCCCAGTCGATGATCGCGATGCGCTCGTAGCCCTCGTCGAGAAGCCTCATCGCGGTAATGGCGACGTTGTTGAAGAGACAGAAGCCCATCGCGTCATGCGCCAGAGCGTGATGTCCCGGCGGGCGGACGAGGGCAAAAGGAACGATCCCCTCGCTCCACATCTCGGTGGTCGCCAGCGCACCGCCGGCAGCCAGCAAGGCGATGTCGTATGAGCGCGGAGAGACGAACGTGTCAGGGTCGATCCAGCGGCCGCCGCTGGCGGCCGCCGTCTGGATTGTCTGAAGATGCTCGGCGGTGTGAACGCGGAGAATATCGGCCTCGGTCGCCGGCTCCGGCGTGACCACTTTAAGGCGCGGCCACACATCGCTGGCACGCAGGTGCTCCACAACCGCGGCAACTCGATCCGCACCCTCCGGATGATCGCCTGTACGGTGCTCAGCGTACTCGTCGTGATAGACGATCCCAATATCCATGCGTCTAAGAATACAGCCTCTGCCGAGCGCCGACACACAGAAGCCCGTAACGGCACACGCCCGAGAGTACGAGAGAGGTGGCGATCCGCATCGTCACGGTAATGCCCGATGAACCGCGGCACGAACCCATCCGCACGCAGCCGCGTCTCCTCGACCACAGAACGGAGGCGCCCTGCGCCCAGTCCGAGCGCCGATGAGGAGGCCCACACATGAGACGCCGCATCAACTTCAAGATCGCGATCCCAGCGTTCGCCGCAGGGCTGCTCCTCGTGTTCGCCGTTGTCGGCGCACTCGGCGCCAACGACTCCGGCACCGTCGCGCGACAACTCGGGATCAACTCGTCCACCGACACCGATTCGGCGACGCTCCCTGGAGCGGCCACCGATTTCACAGAAGAGAGCAAGGTGGCCGACGCGTCGGGAGCAGGCGCGGCCACTTCCAGCGAGGCCGCGCCGACCCCGACTCAAGGGCAGCACCTGGTCAGAACGGGCGATCTCGCGCTCCTGCTCGAGCGCGACCGACTCCTCGCCACGCTCGATGAAATCACCGAGCTCACGCAACGCGTGGGTGGCTACATCGTCTCCAGTTCGGTCGGCAGCGACAGTTCTACAACCTATTCGTCGACCGACACGCCGACGCTCGGGGAGTCCGCAGCCGGCGGACAAGTCGAAACAACGGACGGCGTCGTCCCCAATCAAGCTTGGGTCACCATTCGAGTACCGGAAAGCGAGTTCGAGGACGCCGTGAAGCGCCTCAGCAAGCTAGGTGAGGTGCAATCCGTCGCTACCTCGGCCACGGACGTGACCTCTCAAGTCGTGGATCTGGAGGCACAGCTCCGGCACGCACGCGCCGTGGAACGCCGCCTGCTGCGCTTCCTCGGCGAGACTGAGACCATCCGCGAGATGCTCACCGTTCAAGATCGCCTCGATGCTGCTCAGCTCACAATCGAGCAACTCGAAGCTCAACTCAAGTCCATGAAAGAGACGACCACGTACGGCACGCTGCGCATCGTCTTGAATGAGAAAGGCACACCGCAAGCCGGCCAGATTGACTCGTCAGATACGTTTTCCGGCGTATTCTGGAACTCGCTGACACTCCTCGGACGCGGGGCACGGCTCACGGCCCTGGCCGTAACGGCGGCACTGCCCTTCGTTGTCGCCTTCGGCGCGATGGGCCTCATCGCCTGGTTCGTGGTACGCCGGCTGCGCGCCCGACGCCGTCAGCAGGCGCGTCCCCCGGCAGTCGCTTAGTCTCCTGCGCGTGCAAACGACGATCGCTGCTCCAGCGCAAGCGCCAGTTCTGCCCTCTTGCGCAGGCGCTGACGACCCTGCCTCACAAACGCTCGCGCCGAGGAATGGGTAGAGTGAGATCAATGATGACGCCTTACCCTCGAGGGCCGGCGTCAAGGGGGAGTGATCATGAAAGCAGTCCGCATCCATCAGTACGGTGGCCCGGAGGTTCTCGTCTATGAAGAGATCCCCCGACCGGCGCCCGGGCCGGCTCAGGTGCTCGTGCGTGTCGAAGCGGCGAGCGTCAACCCCATCGATGTCTCCGTACGCGAGAACCGCTTCTCAACGCCAAAGCCGCCTCCCAAGACGATCGGGTCAGACGGCGCCGGCGTCGTCGAGTCGGTGGGCGTCGAAGTGCGCAGCGTGCATGAGGGGCAACGCGTCTTCTTCAGCGGCCTGGGCATCGGGAGCGAAGGAAGCTACGCAGAGTACGCCCTCATCTCCGAGCCGCAAGCAGTCCTCATGCCCGATGCGCTCACCTTCGTCGACGCGGCGGCCCTCGGCATGGCCTTCCCTACCGCCTACTATGGTCTGATCCAGCGTGGTGCCCTTCAGGCCGGCGAGACAGTCCTCGTGCAGGGGGCCGCCGGCGGTGTGGGATCGGCGTCGGTTCAGCTGGCGCGCGCCTGGGGAGCACGAGTGCTCGCGACCGTTCATGGCGACGCACAGGCCAACCTCGTCCTCGGCCTCGGAGCCACGGCTGTAATCGACTACAAGCGAGAAGACGTGGTCGCGGCCGTGCTCGAGCTCACCGACGGCAAGGGCGTCGACCTCGTCCATGAGCTCGTCATCAGCGCGAACCTCGCCATGGATCTGCGGCTCATCACTAAGGGTGGCCGCATAGTGTGTACCGGCCAAGGCCCCGCCCCGGAAGTGAGCTTCCCGATCGGCGCTGCGCTCGCGAAGGATGCGTCCTTCGTCTTCATGAGTGTGAACAACGCGGGTCGTGCCGGAGTGGCAGATATGGCCCGCAAGTGTGCGGAGCTCGTCGTGTCCGGTCGCGTGCGGCCGGTTGTGGGCGCCACCTTGCCCCTGCGGAAGGCGCGCGAAGCGCACGAACTCCTGGCCGGCGACCATCTCGGCAAGATCATCCTGATGCCGCGTACATAGCGCCGCGCGCCGCGCCAGCAGCCTCGCGCGCGATCACGGTCACGCGTGCGACCTCGCCTCAGTAGGCCTTGCCGTTCCCCCGGATAGCCGCCTCACGTTCTTTGCGCATGCGAAGTCGCGGCAGCATGCTCTTCATCATGCCGAGGACAAGCTCCAGCCGGCGCTCCTCCCGCAACTCCTCGAGCAGCCCCTGCTTGAACTCGACGCCAAAGTCGATCTTCGACGCAACCCTGAAGGAAAGATCCTCGG
>JAWKKE010000005.1:145000-150197 GCA_041393415.1 Thermoleophilia bacterium
GTGTGAGTAGCCGGTAGTACGTCATCATCGTCTCGTCGGGGATGCTCATGACCTTGCCGTAAATGTCGCGCGGGTCTTCAGTGACCCCGATGTAGTTCCCGGTGCTCTTGCTCATGCGCTCGGCGCCGTCTGTGCCTGGCAGAATGGACATCGTCATGAGGGCCTGCGGCTCCTGACCGAAGTACTCCTGCAGATCGCGACCGACGAAGAGGTTGAAGACCTGATCGGTGCCGCCGAGCTCGATGTCTGCGCGCACCGCCACCGAGTCGTATCCCTGTGCCAACGGGTAGAGCATCTCAAGCAGGCTGATGGGCTGATGAGCAGCCCAGCGCTTGGCGAAGTCGTCGCGTTCGAGGATGCGCGCCACCGTCGTTGTCGCCGTGAGCTCGAAGATCTGTTCGGTGGTGAGCGGCGCGAGCCACTCACCATTGAAGCGCACTTCGAGTTTCGCCGGGTCGTTGTCGAGAATCAAGAACGCCTGTTCCTGGTAGGTCTTGGCGTTGGCGTCGATGATCGCGCCGTCGAGGCGCGGGCGCGTCTTGCTGCGACCCGAAGGGTCGCCGATACGCGCCGTGTAGTCGCCGATGATCAGCACCGCGACATGGCCGGCGTCCTGAAACTGACGCAGCTTGTTGAGCACGACGGTGTGCCCCAGATGGATGTCTGGCGCCGTGGGGTCGACTCCGAGCTTCACACGGAGTGGCCGACCCTCGCGCTCGGCGGTGGCGAGCTTGGCCTCGAGCGCGCCCTCGGGCAGCACGTCGACGGCGCCAATACAGAGATCGTCGATGAGGCGACGGTCGATCACGACTTGCACCTCCGAATGCGGTGGGACAACGCGGCAGGTCGCGAGCTACTCAGAGGCGGGCCGCACGACCGCCGAGGATGATAGCACAGGGACTACGCGACGCCACGGAAGAGATGAGCGGTCGTCGTGCGCGTGCGCGTGACAAACGGCGCCAGTGCACGCAGCCCCCCGGCGACGAAGGCTGCGCGTTCGTCGTCGCCGAGATCAGATTGGACGACGAGCCCTGCCGAGACGCCGGCGGCAACGAGGTCGTCCAGCACGCCCGCGACATTGGTGAGACGGGCGTTGAAGATACGCGCACCCGCCGCCTCGCTCAGAACGGGAAACTCGTAGCCCTTGGCATCGGCGAGGACAAGCGGCACGTGCGCCGGGCCGTCAGATTCAGGAAGGATGCCTTCGGCTCTGCCTAATTGATCACGCGTGCGCAAGAGCTGCTGGCGACCCACGGCCAGAACCTCGAGCGCAACCCGAGCACTGCGCTCGCGCACATCGCCGTCGCCGTCGCCGACCAGCCGCGCGACAAGACCGGCGATCTCGGTCAGCGATGCCTCGGGGCTAACGACGACCGCCGCCGGCGGACGGCCGACGAGCGCCGCCGCGACCGCGGCGGCACCGCCGTTGAGCCCCTGCAGCGGATATTCGAGAATGTACGGCAACGGCCCAGCGGCGCGGGCATCGCGCAGCGCAGGCAGAAGGCCGAGGTGGCGCGCGTAGAGGCCTTGCCACGGCAGGGCCAGGAGCGCGCGCCACCATCCCTCGTCTTCGTCGAACAGGACTTCCGGCAGACGAAGTCGCACCGGCAGTCCGCTCGCGGAGAGGTCGTCCAGCGCCGTGGCGACGGTCTCCATACGATCCTCGCTCCAGACATCGACGCAGATGGCGCACACATCTGGGGCAGGCAGCGGAGGCTCACCGGGTCGCACGACGAGAACCACGTCGAGGCCGCGTTTCTCGACTGCCACTGCCTGACGGGCAGCTGGGAGTGAAGTCTCGTCGCCAATCGGCTCTCGTGCGCGCCGGTGCCGCGAGCCGGAGGCGGCAGGCTGCACCGCCCGGCGTCGCGCCGCGACACGACGTTCGTCCAGTTCGGCAAGAGCTCGCCGCCGTAGCTCCTTGAGCTCGCCCACCGGGAGAAAGACGTTGCCCGTGACCGCATACTCCAAGTCCGCCAAACGGTACGGCGTCCCGCCCAGGGCCCCCAGCGCCGAGCGAGCCTTCTGCGCGTCGAGTGCTGCAGTACGTGCCGCCGCCAGATCGACGCCGCCGGCGATCGTCACCGTCATCGCCTCAGGCCCCGGGCTGGCGACAACGAGACGGGGCGGCGAGCCGACCTCGCCTTCAAGGCGCATCCGGAGAAGAATGGGACGCAACACCACACGTCCGGTCACGAGGTCGAGAGCTAGCGTCCCCGCCTCCGCGGCGGCAAGACGGAAGAGGCGGTCCTTGACGGCGACACGTTCGCCGACGCGCAGCCGCAGCGTCGTCTCGCCGTCCCCGACGAGCCGCACCGGCTCTGTCTGGCCATACGGCGTGTAGAAGTACACAAGGTCGCCCGTCATCACCGGACGCGCGAGCTTGACCTCCACCTCGCCCCCGGCCTCGTCGACCCGAGCCACGCGGCCGACGAGCACGCCGCGGTGCCCGCCGCGACCGGCGCTCCGCACCTCGTGGTGGCGGCCTTCGAGATGCGCGGTCGTGAATCCGCGCGAGAAGCTCTGCTCAAGTCGTGCAAGCCATTCTGGGCGCACAGAGTACTCGCTCGGCACCGCGAGAGCCGCATCGAGAGCCTCCCGGTACACAGCGGTCGTGACCGCCACGTACGCGGCGTCCTTCATCCGCCCCTCGATCTTGAACGAAGTAACGCCGGCCGCAAGGAGTTCGGGCAGGACCTTGATAGCCGCGAGGTCGGCAGTCGAGAGCACGCGGCGCGGCGCCTCGTCCCCACCCTGCTCGCAACCGGCGCGATCCGGAAGCACGGGCGCTGCTCCCATGGTCGTCTGGCCGCACCGCAGCGCGTAGCGCAGACGGCACGACTGGCTGCAGCGCCCGCGATTGCCGCTGCGGCCGCCGATCATACTCGAGAGCAGACAGTCGCCAGAATACCCATAGCACAGCGCGCCGTGAACGAAGGCCTCGAGCTCTAGACCACCTCTGTCCAGCGCTGCGATCTCCTCGAGACTCAACTCGCGAGCGAGAATGGCCCGCGCACACCCGAGCCGAAGAAGCGCGTCGATCTGCGCAGAGCTGTGCGTGTTCAGCTGCGTGCTGGCATGAATCGGTAGAGCGGGATATTTCTCGCGCGCGCGCGCGAGAAAGGCGAGATCGGCGACGATGACGGCGTCGAGACCGGCATCATGCGGCGCCGCCAGCGCCGCCAGCGCCGTCTCGATCTCCGCGTCCTTGAGCAACGTGTTGAGCGCCACGTACGCGCGAGCTCCGTACAAATGGGCCGTCTCGATCGCCTCCACCACCGCCTCGCCGGCGAAGTTGCCGGCGAAGGCCCGGGCGCTCCAACTCTCGAGACCGAAGTAGATCGCATCGGCCCCAGCCGCAAGAGCCGCCCGCAGTGCGCGCGGCTCTCCCGCTGGGGCCAGCAGTTCAACTGTACCCGGCGCCGACACGCTCACCCAGGCAGCGCGCCGGGCTCCTCCTTCGTCACCGCGCCGGCAGTGTTGCGGTGGACGCGGATGAGACCCGAAGTCGCCACCGTCTCGACCCCCTGGCGTTCGTACTCATCGAGAAGGAGATTGATGCCGAGCGAGTCGCTGCTCATGTGGCCGGCGATGACGACGTGGATGTCGTGCTTCTCCGCCTCTTCGCGCAGGTCCGGACCCATGTGCATACCGATGACGGTGCCGACGCCGGCATCGGCGAGCTTCTCCATGACCTTCTTGGGCCCTTCGGTGCCGCCGGTCATGTCGATCCACACTCTCCCGGCACGCGCCCGGGCGCTGCTGCGACCAAGGTACGGAGGAGCGCCCTTTCGCGCGGCAATGCGGTACTCGGGAATGTCGAGCAGCAGTCGCTGCACATCCTCGAGCGTCTTGGGCTCGTGCTCCTCGAAGTACCCATTGAGGTAGCTGACGACCAGATTGTCGGTCGGTGTGTGTGCCGAGAAGAACGGAATGCCGAGGAGGCGCGCTGCGTCGATCGCCTGATCGTAGTTCACCGGCATAAGCCGCCGTTTGACCTCATCCATGCGCTCGAGAATGAGCTTCTCACCAGCTTGAATCGGCACGCCTAGAGTGGCCCAGATATCGGCCTGCACTTCCATCACGCCGTCGAGCCGTGTCAGCCCCCAGCCTTCGGGGTGATGCGTATAGATCGCGTCGACAGCCACGCCCTTCTCTCGCAAGCGATCGGCCAGGAGTATCTCCGCTGAGTTCATGTCGATGCCGGCGAGCAAAGTCTTCACGTCTGTATCCGGAGGACCAACGTAGATCCGCGTGTCATTGAATGGATTCGTGAGCTCCTCGGCATCACAGAACTCTCGCAGATAGTCGGGCAGCGCTTCGGTCCGCTGCTTGGCACGAGCGAGGAACTCATCTACTCCAGCCCGACCGCGGGGATCGAACTCGATGCCCATACGCACAGCGGTTTCGTACATCTCTCGCAGCTTCACGGTGTTCCTTTCGGCGATGCTTTCTGCTCGCCATTGTACCCAGTACAGACGAAGGCAGCGGCAGGTGGAACCGGAGCCGCCTGAACCGGTGCCCAGTGGTCGACGAGGTGCCCGGTGTCAGGCGAACCGAGGGGGCGCGGGGCGCGAGACGAAGGTGTTACCCTGAGCCAAGAAGCGCCACGGCCGGCCGTCGTCGCGAACGCCGATGCGTGGCGCCGCGACGACACGCATCGTGGGATCCGGCGGCACGATGACCACAGCCGGCCCCTTCATCAGCTCCCACGGCGTGAATTGCCCAGGAGCGAGGCCGGCGGCGCGCTCCGGCGCGGCGCGAAACGCCAAGGGAGCGCCGTTCGCGGCCACAGTGATTCCCAGTGCCTGCGTCAGGCGCGCCGGACCGCTGCACAAGCGGCGCGCGTCGTTTGTGCCGCGACGCGCCGCCATCTCCTGCAGGCCCTCTAGCGGCTCGAGGGCGCGAAGGAGAACGGCTGCGCCTCTGCCCTCTTCGTCGCAGGAGATGTTGGCGCAGTGGTGCATGCCGTACACGAAGTAGACGTAGAGACGTCCCGGCGGTCCGAACATGACGGCGTTGCGCCGCGTTCTGCCGCGGAAGGCATGGCTGGACGGATCGTCGGGCTCGTAGGCCTCGGTCTCCACGATTCGGCCGCCGACGCCGTCGAACAAGAATGTGCAGCCTACGAGATCGCGCGCCACCGCGAGCGCCGGGCGCGCGAAGAAGGCAACCAAGACATCCGCGGGCGGCGACG